>CALEDW010000083.1 GCA_937949585.1 uncultured Acidimicrobiia bacterium | reverse complement strand
GTCGGGCCGCTGCTCGTGCACCCGCCGTTTCCAGGCCGCATCGGGAACCCGGCCCGGCGCCTCGTCGGGGAGCGGCACCCCGGTCAGCTCGCCGAAGCCGTAGGCCCGCGGCACCGTCTGCAGGGCGTCGCCGCCGGGCAGTGCCCGCCGCTGCCGGGCGTAGAGGTCGCCGCCGATGGTGTAGAAGTACACGTCGGAGGAGACCGTGAGGGCCCGGCGCAGGTCGACGGCCCCGTACGACGCGCCGCCGTCGTTGGTGAAGTAGCGGTCGGGGTCGGTCGGGTACGAGTAGCGGCCCCGGTCGCGGATGGTGGTGTTCGGGGTGATCACCCCGCCCAGCAGCCCCGCCACCGCGACGATCGGCTTGTAGGTGGATCCCGGCGCGTACTGGCCGGCGACCGCCCGGTTCAGCAGCGGGTAGTGGTGTGCCGGGTCGTTGAGCCACTGCCAGGTGGGGGTCGGGATCCCGTTCACGAACAGGTTCGGGTCGTAGGACGGGCTGGAGGCCAGGGCCACCACCGCGCCGCTGCGGGCGTCGAGCACCACCACCGACCCGCCCGGCGCGGCGAAGCGCCGGAACCGGCGGCGCTCCGAGGTGTCCTGCGTGGCCCGCGCCGAGGCGATCGCCTGGGCCAGGGCCTCCTCGGCGGCGCGCTGCACGTCGAGGTCGATGGTGAGGCGCACGTCCCTGCCGGCCCGGGGGCGGCGGGTGTCGAGGGTGCGCAGCACCCGGCCCCGGGCGTCGACCTCCACCCGTTCCCGGCCCGGCCGTCCCCGCAGCTCCGACTCGAAGGTCCGCTCCACGCCGGCCTTGCCGATCGTGTCGCCGAGCGTGTAGCGCCCGGCGGGCGGCTGGGCCCGCAACTCCTCCTCGTTGATCTCACCCACGTAGCCGAGGACGTGCGCGGCGAGCGCGCCGTGCAGGTAGCGGCGCATCGCCACCGGACGCACGTCGACGCCGGGGAAGTCGCGGCGATGCTCGGCCACGTAGGCCAGGGTCTCGTAGGGCACGTCGACCGCCACCGGCACCGGGGCGTACGGGGAGATCCTCGGGTCGTCGAGACGGGCCCGGATCCGGGCCGGCTCCACGGCGAGCAGCTCGGCGAGCCGGGCGACCACGAGGCGGCGGTCGGCCGGGCTGATGCGGCGGGAGACGGTGATGACGTCGGCGACCCGGTTGTCGACGAGCACCCGCCCGTGCACGTCGAGGATCCGGCCCCGCGGTGCGGGGATCGGCACCTCCCGCACCGCGTTGCGCACCGCGGCGGCGGCGTAGTCGCCGGCGGCGGCGACCTGCAGGTACCACAGCCGAGCGAAGAGCGCGCTGAACAGCGCCAACGTCACCACACCGATCACGCTGACGCGAACCCTGGTCACCGCTGCTCCCCGCCGGGGCTCCCGTACCGCCGCGATCCGCCGGACCCGACCCTCACCATCCTGTCCGCGCTCCCGGCGAGCCCACCCGCGCCCCCGGGCCCCGCACCGCGGCGCTCACCGCGGCGAAGACCAGCGGGGAGACCAGCGCTGCGTACCCGGCCGCAGCCACGGCGAGCCGGAACGAGCGCCCGGTCCAGAGCTGCTCCTGGCCGACGAGGGCCCCGACGGCCAGGAACACCGCGCCGCCGACGAGGGCGCCGAGGCCGCCGAAGAGGGGCGGGACCCACCAGGCCGAGCGGACGAGACCCTCCTGGATCACCCCGGCGAGGTATCCGGTGAGCACCCAGGCCAGCGCCGAGAGTCCGAAGGGGGTCTGGAGGAACAGGTCGGTCGCCGCCCCGGCCGCGAACCCGAACGTCGCGCCGGCCTCCGGGCCGAGGCGGTACGCGACGGCGAGGGTGGCCACGAGCCCGAGGTCGGGGACGGCCCCGGCGATCCGCACGTGGGTGAGCACGGTGATCTGCACGAGGAGCAACGCCGCGAGCAGCACACCGAGACGGGAGGCGCGGATCACCCACCGCCCCCGGGCTGCGGCCACTGCAGCACCTTCACCAGCGCCAGCCGTCCGACCTCGGCAGTGGGGGTCAGCTCGATCGTCTTCGTGAGCTCGCCGGGGAGTCGCCGTACCGAGGCCACCCGGGCCACCGGGATCCCGGCGGGGAAGGCGCTGTTCTGCAGGCCGGCGGTCACGACCAGCTCACCGTGGCGCACCGGGGTCTCGGCGGTGACGAACTCGAGGCGCAACCGGCCGCCCGGGCGGCCCTGGGCGACGCCGGTCCCGCCGCTGCGCACGAGCCGGACCGCCACGCCGGAGGTCCGATCGGTGATGAGCAGCACCGTGGCCCGCCGCCGCGACGCGTCGCTGATCCGGCCCACCAGGCCGGCCCCGGTGACCACGGGCATCCCCGGGACGACCCCGTCGGCCCGACCCTTGTTCACCACCAACGTCGACTCGAAGTTCCCCGGCGCCCCGGCCACCACCTCGGCGACCACGGCCGGGACGTCCTCGAGGAACGGCAGGCGGGCCAGCGCCCGCAGCTGCCGGTTCTCGGCCAGCGCCGCCCGGGAGCGGGCGGCCCGACCCTCCAGCGCGTCGAGGCGGCGGCGCAGACGCCGGTTCTCGGCGCGCAGGTCCCCGGCCGAGAAGACCCCGTCGAACCAGTCGGCCACCGGCGCCAGCGCGTCGTCGACGGCCTCCTGGGCGGGGGCGAACAGGTCGGCGGAGGCGTCCTTCAGGGTCCGCAGCGGCCCGCCGCCACCACCGCGCACGTCCACGGTGATGAGCGTGAGCGAGGTGAGGACGAGCAGCACGAGGACCGAGCGTCGTCGCGGCGCGGATCGGGAGAGCGCCATCGCGACACGGTCAGCTGTGCTGCGACGAGATCAGCACCTGCTTCAGGGCCTCGAACTCCTCCAGGCACTGGCCGGAGCCCACCGCCACCGACTGGAGCGGGTTGGAGGCCACCAGGATCGGCATGCCGGTCTCGGCGGCGAGCCGCCGGTCGAGGCCGTGCAGCAGCGCCCCCCCGCCGGTGATCACGATCCCCTTCTCCATGATGTCGGCCGCCAGCTCCGGCGGCGTCTTGTCGAGGGTCACCTTCACCGCGTCGACGATGGCCGCAACCGGCTCCTCGATCGCGTCGCGGATCTCGCCGGTGGAGATCACGATCGTCTTGGGCAGGCCGGTCACCAGGTCGCGGCCCCGCACCTCCGCGTACAGCTCCTCCTCGAGGGGATAGGCACTGGCCAGGTGCACCTTGATCTCCTCGGCGGTGCGCTCCCCGAGGGCGAGGGAGTACTCCTTCTTCACGTAGTTGATGATCGCCTCGTCGAACTCGTCGCCGGCGATACGGATCGACTCGCTGGCCACGATCCCACCGAGCGAGATCACCGCCACTTCGGTGGTGCCGCCCCCGATGTCGACGATCATGTTGCCGGTCGGCTCGTGGACCGGCAACCCCGCCCCGATCGCGGCGGCCATCGGCTCCTCGATGATGTAGGCCGGTTTGCGGGCCCCGGCGGACTCGGCGGCCTCCTGCACGGCGCGCTGCTCCACCCCGGTGATCCCCGAGGGCACACAGATCACCATCCGCGGCTTGGCCCAGCGGCGCTGGTGCACCCGCTGGATGAAGTACCGGAGCATCTTCTCGCAGATCTCGAAGTCGGCGATGACCCCGTCCTTGAGGGGACGGATGGCCTGGATGTGGCCGGGCGTGCGGCCGATCATCCGCTTCGCCTCGGTACCGACGGCGAGCGGGCGGCCGTCCTTGGTGCTGATCGCCACCACCGACGGCTCGTCGAGCACGATCCCCCGGCCGCGGACGTAGACGAGGGTGTTGGCCGTGCCGAGGTCGACGGCCATGTCACGGCCGACGATCGAGGAGAACCAGGATTCGGACACCGACGCCTCCAGGTGCCTCAGGCGTGCCGCCGCTCGGCGGTCCTCCCGGCCGCCGCGACGTCGCGCCGCACCGGAGCCCCACAGGGTAGGCGGACTGGGGGTGGAGCGGCCAGCCGCGTCAGGGGGTCGCGCTCAGCGCGCGAGGTGCGGGAAGAACAGCGCGATCTCCCGCTCGGCGCCGGCGGGCGAGTCGGAGCCGTGCACGAGGTTCTGCGTGAGCTCCACGGCGAGATCGCCCCGGATGGTCCCGGGAGCCGCCTCGGCGGGGTTCGTGGCGCCCATGAGGGCCCGCACCACCGGCTGGGCCCCCGGGCCGGCGACCACCATCGCCACGAGCGGTCCCCCGGTGATGAACGCCACGAGATCGTCGAAGAAGGGCTTGCCCTCGTGCTCGGCGTAGTGGCGGCGGGCGACGTCGACGTCGAGGGTGCGCAGTTCCATCGCCTCGATGCGCAGGCCTTTGCGCTCGATCCGCCCGATGATCTCACCGACGAGGCCGCGGGCCACCGCGTCGGGTTTGCACAGCACGAGGGTCCGGTCGCTCACGGGGCGGGCACGCTACCGGGGCGGCCGCCGTGCCGACGACTCGAGGCGCAGCGCG
>CALEDW010000082.1 GCA_937949585.1 uncultured Acidimicrobiia bacterium | reverse complement strand
TCGCCCCGAACCGTGCCGCCAGGCCGGGGATCGGGTCGGCCCGTCCGGCCACGGCCAGCCGCTCGGCAGGCCGGAACAGCCGGCCGACCATCCCGGGACGGCGGGTGAGGGCCCGGCGGAGCCGCTCGACGTCCACCAGGTCGATCCCGACCCCGATCACCGGCATCCCGTGCTCCCCCGCTACCGGCCGGTCGGGGTGGCCCGCCAGCGGTCGGCGAGGACGTTCACCGGCACGGTGAGCAGATCGGTGACGTCGATCTCGCCGAGGCGGGCCTCGTCGAAGTCCGGTTCGGTCTCGGTGACCGCGGCCCGCAGCGCCTGGTAGCGGTGGCGGTATCCCGAGAGCACACCGCGCATCACCTCGGGCGGCAGCCGGTCGTGGAGGCGCAGGTGCAGCAGCGTGATGCCGACCGTCTGGGCGCCCTTCACCTCCGGCACGAGCAGCACGGTGCGCCCGTCGGCCCGGCCCCGGGCGACCAGCACCTCCCGCTCCTGGGCGACGATCTGTTTCGTGCCCCGCAGCACCGGGATCGTCTCGGTGCGCGACCGCAACCCCGCGGCGACGCCGCCCTGGTCGAGCACCGCGATCGCGGCCCGCTCCGAGTCGGGGTCGCCGTCGATCGCGTAGCGGGTGAACCCGGTCACCTCGGCCACCGCGGCGTCGAGCTCCACCAAGGTACGCAGCACCCGGTACGAGAGCATGTCGCGAGACGCCCCGGCGGCGAGCACCGCCTGCACCAGCGGCGCCTCGAGCAGCGTCTCGTCGGCCCGGGAGATGCCCACCGTCACCGTCTTGGCCTGGTGCTTGATCGCGTCGACCGGGCGGGTGAGCTCCTCGATCGCGCGGGTGAGCGCCCGCACCAGCTCCTCCACCACCGTGGCCGGGGTGCCGACCGCCCCGAACTCCAGCGGGTACGCGTCGAGCGGGCTGATCCCGAGGGCGTAGCGCAGCAGCGCGGTGAGGCGCACCGCGGTGGAGGCCTCCAGGGTCCCGTCGTAGGAGCCGGCGGCGAGCCCGTCGAGGAACCGGACCGCCGGGCCCTCCAGCGCCGCGGCCAGCGCGGCGAGGAGCTCCTCACCGCCGGGCGCAGGCCCGTCCCCGGCTACGAGCGCCTCGATCGCGGCGCGGGCCTCCCGCAGCGGCCGGGCGGACGCGTCGATGGCCAGCGCCGCCTCGTACCCGAACAGGTGCCCGGCCATCGTGGCGAGCACGAACGCCAGGTCGGGGTGGGTCACCGGGACCGGCAGCACCTCCAGCGCTGCGGTGTAGCGGTCGTCACCGTCGTCGACCACGGCGATCGGCGCGGCTTTGTGCGCCCGGTAGATCTGCAGCTCCTTGGCCACGTCGTCGGCCACCGAGCCCCGCAGCCCCGCTGCGCACACGAGGATCAGCGGCTCGGCCGACAGGTCGATGTGCTTCTTGTCCTCGGTGGCGTCGCAGGCGATCGACTTGTAACACAGCTCGGAGCACTTGATCCGCACCTCCTGGGCGGCGATGCGGTTGGCGCCGTTGCCGACCACCGCCCACGAACGTCGGGCGGGGGCGTGCCGCTGCGCGGCGGCGGCGATCCGGTCGCGACGGGCCAGCACCTCCCGCATCGCCTCCGGCAGGGACCGCAGTGCCTCGAGCAGCGCCGAGCGCTCGTCGGGATCCCCCGCCCCGACCGCGTCGGCCACGGCGTGGGCGACGAGGATCCCGGCGGCGACCTGGGCGTAGAAGGCTTTCGTGGAGGCGACGCTCATCTCCGCGTCGCGGCCGTCGGAGGTGTAGCAGACCCCGTCGGCCCGGTCGCACAGGTCGCTGTTGCGCCGGTTCACGATCGCCAGCACCGTCGCCCCCCGGGCCCGCACCACGTCCACCGTGCGGTTCGTGTCGGTGGTGGTCCCGCTCTGGGAGATCGCCACCACCAGCGTGTCGGACATGTCGGGAGCGAGCCGGAAGCCGGACAGCTCGGTGGCCGGCAGCGCCTCGACCTCCAGCGCCGACGGGCCCAGCGCCCGGCGCAGCATCGCCGCCAGTGCCTGGCCGGCCACCGCGGCGGTGCCCTGGCCGATCACCAGGACCCGCCGGATCGCCCCGGCCGCGAGGCGGTGGACGACCTCGGGGGGGAGCGCCTCCCGTCCGAGCGCGACCGACAGGCGCCCGTCCCGGGTGACGATCCGGCCCCGCAGCGTTTTCCGGAACGACTGCGGCGACTCGGAGATCTCCTTGAGCAGGTAGTGGGGGAAGGAGCCCCGGTCGACGTCTCGGGTGGTGATCGGCGCCCGTACCAGCTCGCCTGGCTGCACCGGCAGGGGCGTGCCGTCGTAGGCGAGACGCTCGATCCCGTCGGCCTCGCCCGCGGCGGCGGCGTCGACGACCACCACCTGCCCCCGACTGCCGGCCGGGTTGGCCGGGTTGCCGGGGGTCTCGCCGTCGAGGCGCAGGTACGTGTCGGTCTCCTCCACCACGCCGTAGGGCTCGGAGGCCACCACGAACGCGTCCTCGGCCAGCCCCACGTACAGCGCCTGGCCGGAGCCCCGCAACGCCAGGTGCACGCGACGGCGGGCGGCGGTGGTGTGTGCGGCGATCGCCACCGACCCCTCGAAGCCGGCCACCGCCGACCGGAACGCCTCGGTCGGGCCCTCCCCGCCGGCCAGCCCGGCGGCCACCAGCATGGGGATCACCTTCGCGTCGGTGGTGATCTCCGGCGGGACGGCGAGACGGTGGCGGGCGAGGAGCTCCGCATGGTTGTCGACGTCGCCGTTGAGCGCCGCGGTCACCCACGCCGCGGGCGGCCCGGCGGCCGGGGTGGAGTCGAGGGGGTGGGCGTTGGCCTCCGAGATGATCCCGACGCTCGCCCACCGCGTGTGGGCGAGCACCACCGCCGCGGCGTCGCCGCCGGCGAGCGCGGCGTGCAGCAGCTCGTCGTGGCGGATCGCGGCGCGCAGGGCGGCGACGTTGTCCCCGAGCTCGCCGATCTCGGCCGCGGCCTTGTAGACGAACACCAGGTCACCGTCGGGCGCGGCGACCGCCCCCGAGCGGAACAGCGGGTCGGCGCGGCGGGCGAGCGCGGCGGCCACCTCCGGCGACCGCAGGTCGAGGCCGTGGCCGGTGACGGCCACGAGCAGCCCCGCCGAGTCGCGCCCGCGCACCTCGAAGGACTCGGCTCGATGGAGGGAGTGGCCCGCGCCAAGGCCGAGCTGATCAGAGAACTCGGACCCGACAAAACCTTCGTCCTCAACCTCGACGACCCGCGCATCGTCAAGCAGGCCCGGAGCTTTAAGG
>CALEDW010000081.1 GCA_937949585.1 uncultured Acidimicrobiia bacterium | reverse complement strand
GGCGGCCCTCAGGCCGGTCCGTGCCGGCGGCGCCATCGCGCGTAGCGGGCGAGGTGACCGAGCGCTCGCACCGCCCGGGGACCCGACGGGTAGCACAGGCGCCCGGTCTCCCGCACCGTCGCCGGGCCCGGGTTGTCGGGGTCGGTGACCGCCAGCTCGGTGGCCACGAGCACCGGCTTGCCCGTCTCGGCCGAGATCTCCGCCGCAGCCCGGGCGAAGCGGGTGTCCTGGCGCTCGTGGTAGGCGACGATCCGGGCGACGTCGGGGTCGGCGGCGAAGGGGCCCTGGCGCATGAGGCGGGCCTGGTTCGACTGGATCCCGATCCCCAGGTGGACGACGGCGTCGATCGCGGGGTGGCGGGCCAGGAGCGCCAGGACCTCGATCACGGTGTCGCGGGTCTCACCGCCGGCGAGGTCCACGGGGTTGTTCCGGCTCCAGCGCGGGGGCAGGCGCCGATCGAGCTCGCGTCGCACGTCGTCGGGCAGGGGCGCCAGGCGCACGTCCCGGCTGCGCCCGAGCGCGTCGGCGGTGAGGACCCCCCAACCGCCGGCCGTGGTGAGCACCGCCACCCGGTCCCCGGCCGGCAGCGGCTGGGTGGCGAAGGTGGCGGCCGCCTCGAAGGCGTCCTCGGGATCGGCGGCGTGGACCGCCCCGGCCTGGGCGCACACCCCGGCGAAGATCCGTTCGTCGGAGGCCAGGGCGCCGGTATGGCTGGCCGCGGCACGCCGGCCGCCCTCGGTGGCCCCGCCGCGCAGCAGCACCACGGGCCGGGTGGCGGTGAGCTCGCGCAGGCCGGCCGCCAGCTCCCGGCCGTCGGTGAGGTCCTCGAGGTAGGCCAGCGACACCGAGGTGTGCGGGTCGGTGGCGAACCAGCGCAGGTAGTCGAGCACCCCGAGCTGGGCCGCGTTGCCGGCGCTCACGGCCCGGCTCACCCCGACCCCGGTGGCCCCGGCGAGGTTGAGGAACGACGACACGAGGTTGCCGGACTGGCTGGCCACCGCGATCCGGCCCGGCGGCGGGTAGGGCGCCACGATCTGGGCACAGAGCCGAGACGGTGTCGACACCAGCCCTTGGCCGTTGGGCCCGGCGAGGAGCAGCCCGAGGTCGTCGGCGAGCGCGACCAGCTCCCGCTCGGCCCGGGCGCCGTCGGGGCCCGCCTCCCGGTAGCCCGCCGACGCCACGAACACGGCGCGGATCCCCCGGCGGGCGCAGGCCCGCAGCACGTCGGGGTTCGCCTCGGCCGGCGTGCACGCCAGTGCGAGATCGACCGGCGCGCCGGCCGGGAGATCGTCGAGGTGGCGCACCGTACGGACCCCGAGGATCTCGGCCCCGTCCCGGTTGGTGGCGAACACCGGACCGGCGAACGGTCGGCTGAGCACGTTGTGCAGCGCCACGAACCCGAACTTCCCGGGATGGGTGGAGGCCCCGACGACCACGACGCCCCGGGGGTCGAACAGGGGGCGGAGATCGGGTGCGCCGCTCACCCGGCCACCTCGACGAGCGCGTCGAGCGCCAGCGGGCGCCCGTCCACGACGGCCAGCGGGTTGAGGTCGACGGAGCGGAGCCCGGGGTGCGCGAGCGCCAGTCGGGAGAGGCCGCAGAGCACGGCGGCGAGGCCGGACCGGTCGACGGCCGGTTCGCCCCGGAACGGGCCCAGGAACTCCGGGGGACGCAGGTCGTCGATCATGTCCTCGGCGTCCGGGGGTTCCAGGGGCACGACCCGGAACACCACCTCCCCCAGCACTTCGGCCAGGATGCCCCCGAGACCGAGCATGACGCACGGACCGAAGACGTCGTCGACGTGCACGCCGGCGATCAGCTCCCGGGTGAAGCGGGCCATGGGGGCCACCAGGAGTGATACCGGGCCGTCCTCCGGCGCCGCCGCGGCGAGCAGGCCGGCCGCGGCCTGCTCGACTGCGCCGGGGTCCCCGAGGCCGAGGCGCACGAGGCCCCGCTCGGTCTTGTGGACGATGCGCGGCCCGCAGAGCTTGACCGCCACCGGGAAGCCCAGCGCGGCCGCGGCGGCGACCGCCCCCGGCGGGTCGTGGACCTCGCGCTCGTCCGGCACCGGGACCCCGTAGCGGGCCACCAGGCGCTTCGCCTCGGCCTCGGAGAGCGTGCGGGCGGTCACGATCCGGCGACGTTACCGGCGCGGCCGGAGGCGGGGACGTGATCGGCGGGTGCGCCGGCGTGGTCAGACCCGCCGGTCGCGCCCGGACCAGAACTCGTCGCGCAGCACCCGCTTCAAGAGCTTCCCGGCATCGGTGCGGGGCAGCGCGTCGCGCACCTCGTAGCTGCGGGGCCGCATGTAGCGGGCGACGCGGGCCTCCACGAAGGCCGCCACCTCGTCGAGGTCGAGGTCGTGGCCCTCTCGGGGCTGCACGATGCAGTGCACCCGCTCACCCCACTCGTCGTCGGGGACGCCGATGACGGCGGCGTCGAGGATGCCGGGGTGCTCGTGGAGGACCGCCTCGATCTCGGCCGGGTAGATGTTCACCCCGCCCGAGATGATCATGTCCTTCTTGCGGTCGCAGATGTAGACGTAGCCCTCGTCGTCGAGGTACGCGACGTCGCCGACCGACTTCCAGCGTCCCCCGTCGAGCTCCGCGAGCTGTTCGGCCGTCTTGTGGTAGCCGTCCATGGCCAGGCCCGTCGACATGAACAGCTCGCCGGGCTCGCCCGGTGCGGCGTCCGTCCCGTCCGCCCGCACCACCCGCACCTCGATGCCGCCGTAAGGGCGCCCGCAGGACCCCGGCTTGCGCAACTGGTCCTCGGGGCGCAGCACGGTGATGATGCCCAGCTCGGTGGACCCGTACACCTCGAAGAGGAACCCCTCGCCGAGGGTGGCGATCACCTGCTGCTTCAGGGCGTAGGGCACCGGCGCGGCGTTCGCGACGAGGCAGCGCATCGAGGAGCAGTCGGCGGCGGCGAGCTCCTCGGCGGGCAGGCTCACCACCCGCTTCAACTGGGTGGGCGCGGAGAAGGTGTTCGTCACCCGGTGCTCCCGGACGCAGCGCAGCCAGGCCCGGGGATCGAAGCGCCGCATCACCACCACCGGGCCGCCGAGGGAGTGGGCGATGGTGGCGAAGGCCAGCGGCCCCGAGTGGTACAGCGGTCCGGTGGTGAGGTGGACCTCCTCCCCGAACCGCAGCCCGAGCTCGCCGAGCAGCGCGAACACCACCGCCGGATCGGTGCGGGTCCGCAGCGCGCCTTTCGGGCGTCCGGTGGTCCCCGACGTGTAGAGCATGGCGGCGCCCACCGGGTCGTCCGGGCCGTCGTCGAGCACGCGGAGATCGGCGTCGCCCAGCCGTTCGAGCGGCTCGAACCCGTCGGGGAGGTCCGCCGGCGTGACCGTCGCCTGGAAGCCCACGAAGGTGCGGACCTTGGGGAGACGGTCGCGCACCGAGGCCACGAGCGGCGCCTGCTCGGCGTCGGCGACGACCACCGTCGCGTCCGAGTTGTCGATCACGTAGCCCATCTCGTCGGGGGTGAACCGGTACGAGAGCGGCACTGCCACCAGGCCCGCCTTCCGGGCCGCGTGGAGCACCGTGACGACCTCCAGGGAGTTCGGCCCGCACCACACGAGCCGCTCCCCCGGCTGCGCCCCTCGGGCCCGCAGGCCGGCGGCGAGGCGGGTCGCGGCGTCTTCGAGCTCGGCGAACGTGGTCACCGACGGGCGGGCGCCTCCGACCTCGTCGACGATCACCGCCGGCGCCTCCGGCGTCGCCTGCGCGTGGGTGGTGAGAATGTCGGGCACCGCGCTCCCCCCTTCGACGGCGACCCTGACGGGCCCGCAGGTCACCGCGGGTCCGGGCCGTCGGTAGCGTAGGTGGCGCCGTGACCCCCGCCGACGCGCCGCCGTGCCCCCCGCCCCTCCTGTCGGTGGTCATGCCGGCCTACAACGAGGCGGCGATCCTGGGGGCGACCGCTCGCGAGGTCGTCGACGGACTGCGCCACCGGGGGCTGCGCTTCGAGCTGCTCATCGTGGAGAACGGCTCCACCGACGGCACCCCGGCGATCGCGGCCCGGGTGGCGGCCGCGGTCCCCGAGGTGGCAACCCATTCGCTGCGCCGCGCCGACTACGGGGAGGCGCTGCGGGCCGGCCTGCTGGCGGCGCGGGGCGAGGTGGGGGTGATCTTCGACGTCGACTACTTCGACCTGGACTTCCTCGACGCCGCGCTCATCCGCCTCGCCTCCGACGCCGCGGCCCGACCGGCCGTCGTCGTGGGCTCGAAGCGGGCGCCCGGTGCCCGGGACGGACGGCCCTGGCATCGCCGGGCGGCCACGGCGGCGTTCGGCGCCATCCTGCAGACCGCGTTGCGGATCTCGGTGAGCGACACCCACGGGATGAAGGTCATCGACCTGTCGGTGCTGCGCCCGGTGATCCGCGCCTGCCGCCACGGCCGGGACCTGTTCGACACCGAGCTGGTGCTGCGGGCCGAGCGGGCCGGCCTCGCCGTGGCCGAGATCCCGGTGACGGTGCGGGAGCGCCGTCCCTCACGGACCCCGTTGTGGCGACGCGTCCCCCGCACCCTCTGTGGACTCCTGCGCCTCCGGCTCGCGGTGGGCCCGGCGCCCGGCCGGGGCGGGCACGGCCCCGCCGGACACGGCCCGGGAGCGACCGGGGGGTGAGCGACCGCCGGTGCCGCCCGGGGTTCGTCGACCTCCAGGTCAACGGCGTCGGCGACGTCGACTTCTGGCGGGCCGACCCCGCCGGGTGGCGGCGCGCCGGACGGCTGCTCGCCCGACACGGCGTGACCCACTACTG
>CALEDW010000080.1 GCA_937949585.1 uncultured Acidimicrobiia bacterium | reverse complement strand
GGTCGCCACCGGGACGGCGGTGGTGCGGGCCACCGCCACCGGGCGCGTCGCCTCCCCGCCGCGCCGGTGCGCTCCGTCCTGGAACGACCGGAGCGCGTCTCGCATCGCCACCGCGGAAGGGAACCGGTGGTCCGGGTCGCGGGCCAGCGCCCGGCTCACGATCTCGGCCAGCGCGTCGGGCACCCCCGGCCGGACCTCGGCGAGCGGCGGGGGCCCGCCGGTCAGACGCGCCAGGGCGGTGGCCACATCGGTGTCGGCCTCGAACGGGGGGCGCCCGGTGAGCATCTCGTACAGCACCAGACCGAGGGCGTAGACGTCGGCCCGGTCGTCGACGTCGGTGCCGTCGACCTGCTCGGGGGCCAGGTAGCGGGCGGTGCCGATGACCATCCCGGCCCGGGTCAGCTCGGCGTCGTCGGCCGCCTTGGCGATCCCGAAGTCGGTGACCTTGACCCGCCCGTCCGTCTGGACCAGCACGTTCCCGGGTTTCACGTCCCGATGCACGACACCGCGGGCGTGCGCCGCGGCGAGGGCGTCGGCGATCTGGCGGGCCACGTCGCAGGCCAGCGGCACCGGGAGGGGCCCGAGCTGGTCGATCACTTCCCGCAAGGTGCGTCCCTCGACGAGCTCCATCACGATGTAGGCGGTGCCGTCGTCGTCGCCGGTGTCGTAGGTGGCGACGATGTTGGGGTGCGACACCGCGGCCGCGGCCACCGCCTCGCGGCGGAACCGGAGTCGAACGGCGTCGTCGGTGGCCAGGGTCGGGTCGAGCACCTTCACGGCCACGGTCCGGGCGAGCAGCGGGTCCTCGGCCACCCACACCGTGCCCATCCCGCCCCGGGCGAGCTCCCGGACCAGGCGGTAGCGGCCCCCGAGCACCCGTCCGGCGGTGATCGGGTCGCCCACGGCCGTCACGCTACCGGTCGGGGCCCGCCACGACTCGCGGTCGCGACGGTGGGTGGCCTGACCCGCGCGCCGCAGCGGGGCTCAGGGCGCGGCCACCCACCCGACGCCGAGCGTGCCGGGGCCGCAGTGGGTGCCGATCACCGGGCCGATGCGCCCGATTCGCACCTGCTCACGATCGATCGTGGGCGGCAGCATGTCGAGGAGCTGATCGAGGTCGTCGGCGTTGGCCTCGAAGACGCAGACCGCCTCGGTGGGGCCGGCCTCGGCCAGGCGGTCGGCCAGCCAGCGCAGGCTCCGGGTCCGGGTGCGCACCTTCGCCGCCTGGGCGACGACCCCGTCGCGCACCGCCACCACGGGCTTGATCGACAGGGCGGAGCCGAGCAGCGCCTGCGCCGCTCCGATGCGGCCGCCTTTGCGGAGGTTCTCGAGCGTGTCGAGCGCCCCGTACAGGAACGTCCGGCCCGCCTGGTCCTCGACCTTGCGGACGAGCTCGTCGAGGCCGGCGCCGCGCCGCGCGGCCTCGGCGGCGGTGAGGCACTGCAGGCCGAGGCCCATGGAGACCGAGCGGGAGTCGACGACCGCCACCGGGCAGACCCCTTCGAGCGCCTTGGCGGCGAGCTGCGCCGACTGCATCGTCGCCGACAGGCGGGAGGAGAGGTTGATGCAGAGGATGCCGGTGGCGCCCTCCTCGACCAGCCGGGTGAACGCGCTCTCGAACGCCCCCACCGACGGGGCCGCCGTCTCCGGCAGCACGGGGGACGTGCGCACCCGCTCCCAGAACTCCTCGTTGGAGAGCTCTTCCCGGTCCCGGAACTCGTCGCTGCCGAACCGGATGGTCAGCGGCACGATCTCGATGCCGAGTGCCGTCGCCTCCTCGGGGAGGATGTCGCAGCTGCTGTCGGTCACGATGCGAACGGTCACGGCACACCCTCCCCGGTTCCGGTCGGCGGCGGTGCGGGTCTGACCCGGCGCCGGCGCCCATCGTTACACGCCGGCGGTGGTGGCGGGGCGGCGGCTCAGGGCCCGGGCCACGAGGGCGAGCTCGGCGACCCTCAGCACGCGGCACGAGGCGACGAACGCCCCGGCTCCGAGCGCCAGCCCGGCGGCGGTGGCCAGGACGGCACGCCCGGGGGTCGGATACCCGATGACCTCGGCCGGCGTCCAGGCCGCCACCGCCAGTACGACGCAGGCGAGGCCGAGGCGCCCGGTGGTGACGGCCGTGGAGCGCCCCTCGAGACCGGCGAGACGCCGACGGAGCAGGATGAGGGCGGCGACGCAGGCCACGACGTAGGCGAGCGACCATGCCAGTGCCAGCCCGGGCACTCCCAGGGCCGGGTAGAGCACGACCGCCAGGATCACGTTCAGCGCGTTCTCGCCGACGTTCACGAGGAAGGGCGTGCGGGTGTCCTGCTGGGCGTAGAACGCCCGCAGGGTGTACAGGTAGGTGGAGAAGCACACGAGGCCCACCGCGAATGCCGCGAGGGTGTCGGCGGTCGCCGCCGCGTCGGACGGGCTGAACGCGCCGTAGCCGAGCAGCGCGGTGATGATCGGCCGTGCCAGCACCCACAGGATCACGGCGGAGGGCATCACGACGAGCAGCAGCAGGCGCAGCCCGCCTGCGTACCGGGCGCGCAGCCCGGCGCGGTCGCCCCGGGCGGCGGACGTGGCCAGATCGGGCGCGACGGCGGTCATGATCGAAACCGCGAACAGCCCGTGGGGCAGTTGGAAGAACGTGAACGCGGCCAGGTACACCGACGGGTCGCCCGCACCCCGGTACGCGAGCACCAGCACCACCCAGAACGCCACCTGGTTCGCGACGACGTAGCCGACGCTCCAGCCGGAGAGCCGGAGGAGGCGCCGCACCGCGGGGTGGCGCAACCGCAGATGCCAGCGGAAGGCCGCGCCGGCCTGGTGCAGCGCCGGGATCAGGGAGAGCGCCGTCACCACGATCCCGGCCGTCGTCCCCGCGCCGAGCAGCGCGACGAGCATCGGATCGCCGGCCACCCGGGCGAGGGTCACCGGGTCGCCGCTCAGGCGCGGCAGTGCGAGCAGGACCGCGATGGCCACCAGGTTGTTCAGCGCGGGAGCGAACGCGGCCGCTGCGAACCGTCGGCGGGCGTTCAGCATCCCGGTGGCCAGCGTCGTGACCCCGTAGAAGAACACCTGGGGCGCGAACCACCGGAGGAGGTCGACGGCGAGCGCCCGTTGGACGGCGAGATCCGGGCCGCGGGCCCGCACGAGGTACAGGTCGATGATCCACGGCGCAGCCGCGAACGTGAGCACCGACACGCCGAACAGCGCGAGGAGTGCCGCCGTGTTGATCGCGTCGGCGGCCCGGCGGTCGGCCCGGTCGAGGTGCTCCACGTAGAGCGGCACGAGGGTGGCGGTGAGGATGCCGCCGAGCAGCAGCTCGTAGAGGATGTTCGGGGTCGAGTTCGCGACGTTGTAGACGTCGGTGAGCCGGCCGAACCCGAGCGCGGCGAGGGCCGAGACGCGCAGGAACCCGGTGGCACGGCTGAACGCGGTCCCCAGGCCGATGACCGCGCTCGACCGGACGAGGAGCCGGTCCCCCTCGCTCACGTCGCCGCGGCGACCCGGGGTCGGTGCCGGCGTATGCGACGCCGGTGGAGGATCCACCACCCGGCCACGAACAGCGCGGCGCCGGCGGTGAGGAACACCCCGACACCGCTCACCGCTCCCGACCGGACCGTGTAGCGGACCTCGCGGATGGGGAGGCGTCCGTCCGTCGTGGTGATCCGCACCGACATGGGGAAGGTGCCCGAGGCCCGGGCCTCCACCGGGAAGGCGGTGGTCGTGTTCTTGCCCGGCGGCAGCGTCAGCACCTGCTCGGCGCCGGCCGGGAACAGGAGGCGGTCGGAGTCGAGGGCGACCCGGACCCGGACCGGCCGGTCGCCGCGGTTGGAGAGGCTGACGGGGATCTCCGCTTCCCGGGAGGTGAGGGTGACCACCCGCCGGCTCACCGGCTGGACCTGGCCTGCGGTGTCGCGTACCAGACGGCCGATCCCGGCCAGGGTCGCCGCGGCCCGTCGCCGGCCGGCCGGGCGCGACCAGCCCCGGTAGGTGACCACCGCGAGGCTGCGGCGCGCCGTCGCCACGCGCGGGTCGTCGGGGCCGAGGAGGCTCTCGAGCGCATCGAGGTCGGCGCGCGCCGCCGTCAGTCGGTCGGCGCCTACCGGGACGGCTGCTGCGGACCGGCGGGCCGGCCGGCGGACCACCTCGCGGCCTCGGACGGTCTCGGTCGGGACGGTGTCGAACACCGCGTCGAGCGGCACGGGGCGCAGGAGGGGAACGGTGCGGAGGCCCTCGAGCACGGCCTGCAGCTCGGCCGGGCCGGGGTCCCACTCGGCCGGCATCCGCACCACGACCCCCCGGAGGAGGTTCGGCTCCTCGAGGGCCACCACGGCCAGGCCGGCCAGGAAGCGCGCGGCGCGCACGGCGGCCGGGCCGCGCCCGGTGAGGAGACGGTCCATGGGATCGGTGAGCGCTGCGTCGAAGGTGTGGCCGGCGCCGAGGAGCAAGAACGGCCGGGCCGGCGTGAGCCGGGCCGGCGTGTCGCCGGGTGCCAGGGCCGAGGGGTCCACCACCACGCGGTCCACCCCTGCGGTGCGGAGCCGGTCGAGCGCGCCGTCGCTCAGGGGCGAGACCGTGGTGATGCGGGGGTCGAGCCGCCGGCGCAGCACGCGGGTCAGGGTCTCGCGACCCAGGGTGAGGCCGGTCGTGAGCTCCGGGCCGAGCCCGGCCGCCTCCAGTGCCACGGGGTCGACCGGCACGTACGGGGAGGTGAGGACCTGGTGGCGGCCGGCGGCGTCCCGGAGCGCCTCCAGCGTGCCTGCCGCGTCCGGGTCGTCGAGGGCGACCCGGGCCCAGGCCTCCAGTGTTTCCGGGCCGGGCTCGAGCGTGACGGGCACCGGCGCCGAGGCGGCCGCGGTGGCCAGGCGGCCGAGGCGACCCGGCCCGACGGCCTCGATCAGGCCCGGGGCGGCCGGGGCGGGGGCGGGGTCGGGGGGACGGCGGAGCTGCCAGATCCACGCCACCCGCAGCGGTGACCCGACCGCCGGTCCTTCCGGGCCGACGACCACGAGGTGGGTGACGGCGACGGCGCGGCGCTCCCCGAGGGTGGGGTCCCGTAGCTCGATCTCGATCGGGAACACGCCGGCGTCGAGACCGCGCGGCAGCGGGATCCGCAGCCGACCGCCGTCGGGCGGGCGTCCCGGGTCCTGCAACGGCAGGACGAGCGGGGCGCCGGACGTGAGGAGCTCGGCGGGGACGCTGTAGGTGTCGAGCACCGAGCCCAGCCGGTCACCGCTGGTCGTCTGGAGGAACGCACTGCGACTGCCGACGGAGGCGTACACGACCGCCCGGACCTCCAAGCCCGCGACCGGTCCGGTGAGCCCCAGACGGACCGGCACGTCGTCGCCGAGCCGGGCCCAGACCGGCTGCTCCTTGATGCGGATCCGGACGGGGGCCGCCCCGGTGGGCCGGGCGGCCCCGGGTGCCGCGGTCCCGGCGAGGGCGCCCGCAAGGAGCCCGGCCAGGAGCGCGGCCCCGCGGCCCCGGCGGCCCGCGGACCGGCGCAGGACGGTGGGCATGTCCTCCGCAGCGTA
>CALEDW010000079.1 GCA_937949585.1 uncultured Acidimicrobiia bacterium | reverse complement strand
CTGCATCCGCTCCAGCTCCGTCTCGAGATCGAGGCGGCGCTGGATGAGTTCCACCCGGCGGATCCCGCCGGCCTCGGCCAGTTCCCGCTCGATCGCGGCGAGTTGCTTCTTCACCGCATCCGGGGTCCGCCGGCGGCCCCGCCGCGATTTCTGCTGCTCGATTGCCTCGAGGTAGGCGCGAACCGCTTTCCCCTCGGCGCGCCCCTGGGCGAGCGCGGCTTTGTGCTCGGCGGACATGGCACCTTTGCTTCTTGGCATGGAGAACCTCGCTGGGAGATTTCGCCGGTTTCGAGCAAGAAACACTCGCCTGTTTCCTCGAAATCGGCGGTGATGTGAACGTCCTGTGCACGGTTGTAGCACGGCCGCATTCCCTCGTAAAGGATCGGCCGTGGCCGTCACTACCATGCCGGCGTGACCGAACCGCTGCACCGGCGCCTCGGCCTCACCGATGACGAGTTCGAGGCGGTCGTCGCCGAACTCGGCCGGGAACCGAGCGAGCTCGAGCTGGCCATGTACGCGGTGATGTGGTCGGAGCACTGCTCATACAAGTCGTCGAAGGTGCACCTGCGCCGCCTGCCCACCGAGGCCCCCTGGGTGCTGGTCGGGCCCGGGGAGGGTGCCGGGGTGATCGACATCGGCGACGGGTGGGCGCTGGCGCTGCGGATCGAGAGCCACAACCACCCCTCGGCCGTGGAGCCGTACCAGGGTGCTGCCACCGGCGTGGGCGGCATCGTGCGGGACGTCTTCTCGATGGGCGCACGTCCGATCGTGCTCGCCGATGCGCTGCGGTTCGGGCCGCTACGGGCCGGGCGCAACCGTTACCTGTGCGAGGGGGTGGTGCGGGGGATCAGCGGGTACGGGAACGCGGTCGGGGTGCCGACCGTGGCCGGCGAGGTGTCCTTCGATGCGACCTACGCCGACAACCCGTTGGTGAACGTGGCCTGCATCGGACTGTTGCGCGCCGAGGCGCTCGTCCGGGCCCGGGCCGGGGAGCCGGGCAACCTCGCCGTCCTCATCGGGGCGTCCACCGGCAGGGACGGGATCGGCGGCGCCAGCGTGCTCGCCTCGGCGGGGTTCGACGACGAGGCCGCCGACCTGCGCCCGTCGGTGCAGGTGGGCGACCCGTTCGAGGAGAAGAAGCTGATCGAGGCCACCCTCGCCCTCACCGAGGCCGGACTGGTGCGCGGCGTCCAAGACCTCGGTGCGGCGGGGCTGTCCTGCGCGGCGTCGGAGACCGCCGCCGCCGACGGTCTCGGGATGGACGTCGACGTGGCCCGGGTCCACCGGCGGGAACCGGGCATGACCCCGGTGGAGGTGATGACCTCGGAGAGCCAGGAGCGGATGCTCGCCGTCGTGCGGCCCGACGATCTCGCCGAGGTGCTGCGGACCTGCGAACGGTGGGAGGTCGACGCCAGTGTGGTGGGCCGTGTCACCGGCACCGGGCGCTTCCGGGTGTTCGAGGGGATCTTCGACGCGATCGGGGTGCCCGGCGCCAACCCCGAGCCGCCGCCCGGGGACGCGGCGGTGCCGGTGGCCTCCGACCGCCCCCCGCTCGCCGACGTCCCGGCCGGGAGCCTCGGCGACGGTCCCGTGTACCGACGCCCGCTGCGCCCACCGGTCGACCTCGAGCGCCGCCGTGCCGCCGACCCGGCCGTCGAGCTGGCCCGCCGGTTCCCGCCCGGCACCGATCTGGGTGACGAGTTGCTGGCGCTGCTCGGCGATCCCGACGGGGGGGACGCCTCCTGGATCTGGCGGCAGTACGACCACCAGCTGTTCCTGCACACGGTGGTCGGACCCGGCGCGGACGCCACCTTGCTGTGGCTTCACGAGGCCGGGGGGCGGGCGGTGGCGCTCAGCGTCGACGGGAACGGCCGGTTCTGCGCGCTCGATCCGCGTGCCGGCGCGGCGCTGGTGGTCGCCGAGGCGGCGCGCAACCTTGCCTGCGTGGGGGCCGGGCCCCGGGCCCTGGTGAACTGCCTCAACTTCGGCGACCCGGAACGGCCCGAGGTGATGTGGCAGTTCTCGGAGACGGTCGACGGGATGGCGGAGGCCTGCCGGACCTTGGGCGTACCGGTGGTCGGGGGCAACGTCTCCTTCTACAACGCCACGGCGGGCCGTGACATCGATCCGACGCCGGTGGTGATGCTCGTCGGGACCCTCGACCGTCTCTCCGGACGTCCGCCGGGCGTGCGCCTCGGCGACGGGGAGGACGTCGTGCTGCTCGGTGAGACCCGCCGCGAGCTCGGCGGCTCGGCCTGGGCCGCCCGTCACGGCCTGCGCGACGGGACGCCGCCCCGCCCCGACCTGGACGCCGCCCGGCGGCTCCACGCCTTCGTCGCCGGGGCGGTGCGCGACCGACGGGTGCGGGGCGTCCACGACTGCTCGTTCGGGGGGCTGGCCGTCGCGCTGGCCGAGATGGCGATCCTCGGTGGGGTGGGGGCCCGGGTCGAGCTGCGCGACGGGCTCGAGGCGTTCTCGGAGTCGGCGAATCGGGTGCTCTGCACTCTCGGCCCCGAGCACACCGGCGCGTTCGTTGCGGCGGCGACCGCCGCCGGGGTGCCGGCCCGGGTGATCGGGCGGGCGGGCGGGCGGCGCCTGGTGGCCGAGGGCTGCCTCGACGTGGCGCTCGGCGAGGCGGCCGGCGCCTGGCGCCGGGCGCTGCCGGACGCGTTCGAGGCCCCGACCACGCACTGAGGGCCCTCGCAGCCGGGCCGTGGCACGTCCCGGGACCGAGGCGCGCTCCGGTAGCATCACCTCGTGAGCCCCCTCGGCGCCCGCCCCCGGGGCGCCGCCTCCGCGCCCCGCCACGCCTGCGGGGTGTTCGGGGTGTACGCCCCCGGCCAGCCGGTGTCGCAGCTCACCTACCTCGGGCTGTTCGCCCTCCAGCACCGCGGGCAGGAGTCGGCGGGGATCGCGGTGAGCGACGGCCAGACGATCACCGTGGTGAAGGACATGGGTCTGGTCACCCAGGTGTTCGACGAGCGGACGCTGGCGTCGCTCCAGGGTCACCTGGCCGTCGGCCACACCCGGTACTCCACCACCGGGTCGTCGTCCTGGCAGAACGCCCAGCCCGTGTACCGGTCGGTCGGCGACGCCGGGTTCGCTCTCGGGCACAACGGCAACCTCACCAACACCGCGGAGCTCGCCGCCGAGCTGGGGATGCTGCCGGGGATGGTGGGCGAGCGCAGCCGCGTCGACTCCACCACCGACTCGGCGCTCGTGGCCGAGCTGATCGCCCGGGCCTGGCCGGCCGAAGCCCGCTCCGACGGCCGCGATCTCGAACGCTCCCTGGAGGCGGTTCTGCCCCGCCTCCAAGGGGCCTTCTCGTTCGTGCTCATGGACGACTCGCACCTCATCGGCGTGCGGGACCCGCACGGGTTCTGGCCGCTGGTGCTGGGTCGCCTCGACGGCGGCGGGTGGGTGCTGGCCAGCGAGACGGCGGCGCTCGACATCATCGGTGCCCACCACGTGCGGGACGTCCAGCCCGGGGAGATGGTCGTGATCGACGCCACCGGGCTGCGGCGCGAGCACCGCTACGCCGAGGGAGACCCCCGCCTGTGCCTCTTCGAGTTCGTCTACTTCGCCCGGCCCGACACCCGCCTGTACGGCCAGTCGGTCCACGCCGCCCGCCGGCGGATGGGCGAGGAGCTGGCGCGCCAGGCGCCGGTCGCCGCCGACATGGTGATGCCCGTCCCCGAATCGGGGGTACCGGCCGCACAGGGCTATGCGCGGGTCTCGGGCATCCCCTACGGCGACGGTCTGGTGAAGAACCGGTACGTCGGGCGCACGTTCATCGAACCCACCCCGCAGCTGCGGGGGCTGGGGGTGCGCCTGAAGCTCAACCCGCTCCGGGAGGCGATCGAGGGCAAGCGGCTCGTGGTCGTCGACGACTCGATCGTGCGGGGCACCACCACCCGGCAGGTCGTGGCGATGCTGCGGGAGGCCGGCGCCGAGGAGGTGCACTTCCGGGTCTCCTCCCCTCCCTACAGGTGGCCGTGCCACTACGGGATGGACACGGGACGTCGGGGGGAACTGCTGGCCGCCGACCTGTCGGTCGGGGAGATCCGCGAGTACCTGGGGGTCGACTCCCTCGCCTACCTCGAGCTCGACCGGTTGCGCCGGGCGACCGGTGCGCAGCCCTCGGCCTTCTGCACCGCCTGCCTCACCGGTGAGTACCCGGTCCCGGTCGCCGACGCCGACGGAGACCGCAAGCGGGTGTTGGAGGAGCCGTTCCTCGACCTGCGCCCCGTCGACGCCGCCGGATGAGCGGCGACGGGGACCGGTCGCTCACCTACCGGGAGGCCGGTGTCGACATCGCCGCCGGGGAGCGGGCGGTCGAGCGGATCAAGGCGCACGTCCGGGCCACGTTCCGGCCGGAGGTGATCGGGGATCTCGGGTCGTTCGGGGGCCTGTTCTCCATCGCCGGGCTGCGGCACCGGGACCCGGTGCTCGTCGCCTCCACCGACGGGGTCGGTACGAAGTCGGTCGTGGCCCGACTCCTCGGTCGGCACTCCACCATCGGGATCGACCTGGTGGCCATGAACGTCGACGACGTCGCCGCCGCCGGGGCGGAGCCGCTGTTCCTCCTCGACTACCTCTCGGTGGGTCGTCTCGAGGAGGAGCTGGTCGACGAGCTCGTGGCCGGCGTCGCCGAGGGGTGCCGACGGGCGGGCTGCGCCCTGCTCGGCGGTGAGATGTCGGAGCACCCCGACGTCATGGCCCCCGGCGACTACGACCTCGTCGGCTTCGCGGTCGGGGTGGCCGAGCGGGCGGCGGTGCTGCCCCGCGGGGTGCGGCCCGGGGACCGCCTCGTCGGGCTGGCCAGCCCGGGCCTTCGGTGCAACGGGTACACCCTGGCCCGGCGCGCGCTGCTGGACCGGGCCGGCCGCCGCCTCGACGAGCCGGCGTGGCGCGGTGCGCACCACAGCCTCGGCGAGGAGCTGCTGACCCCGTCGGTGATCTACGCCCCGGCCCTGATCGAGTTGGCGCGCCGCGTGGAGGTGCACGCGTTCGCGCACGTGACCGGCGGGGGGCTCCCCGGCAACCTGGCCCGGGTGCTGGGCGCGACCTGCGACGCGCTGGTCGAGCGTGGTCGCTGGCCCGAACCCCGGATCTTCTCCGAGATCGCCCGCGCCGGCCCGGTGGCGGCCGACGAGATGGTGCGGGTGTTCAACCTGGGGGTCGGGATGGTCGCGGTGGTCCCGGCGGCCGAGGCGACCAGGGCGGTCGACGTCGCCCGCGCCGCCGGCCACGACGCCTGGGTGATCGGGGAGGTGCGGCCCGGGCGGGGTCGGGTGGAGGT
>CALEDW010000078.1 GCA_937949585.1 uncultured Acidimicrobiia bacterium | reverse complement strand
GCTCGACGCCGTGGTGGTGCAGGAAGGCCAGGAGAAGTTCGTGGTGTTCCCGCTGGGTACCGCCGCGGCCGGCGGGGCGGTGACGAGGCCCTCGGAGTGGCGGCGCCTCACGAACCTGGGGGCTTCCGGGCTGCGCTTCGGGCTGATCATCGGACTGTGCGCACTGGGGCTCACCCTCGTGTACGGCACCACCGGCCTGGTGAACTTCGCCCACGGGGAGCTCATCACCTTCGGGGCGATCGCGGCCTGGTACCTCAACACCTGGGGCCTGCCCCTCGCGGCGGCCGCGGTCCTGGCGGCCGGGGCCGGGGCGGTGCTCGGCGCCGGGCTGGAAGCCGGCGTGTGGCGGCCGTTGCGGCGTCGGCGGACCGGGACGGTCGCGCTCATGGTCGTGTCGATCGGCATCGCCCTGGCCGCCCGCAACATCTACCTGGTGATCTTCGGCGGTAACCCTCGCTCGTACCGCCAGTACGCCGTCCAACGGCCCTGGGAGTTCGGCCCGCTGCAGATCACCCCGAAGCACGCGGCGGCGATGCTCATCAGCCTCGGGGTCCTCACGGCCGTGGCCTGGTGGCTGGAGCGGTCCCGGACCGGCACCGCGGTCCGGGCGGTGAGCGACGACGCCGAACTGGCCGAGGCCTCCGGCATCGACACCCAGCGGGTGCTCGTGGTGGTCTGGGTCCTCGGCACCGCCCTGGCCGCGTTCGGCGGGGTGCTGCTGGGGCTCACCCAGTCGGTGCAGTGGGACGTGGGGCTGCGCCTGCTGCTGCTCACCTTCGCCGCGGTGGTGGTGGGGGGTCTCGGCAGCCCGGCCGGGGCCATGGCCGGCGGGCTGGTGATCGGCCTGGTCTCCGAGCTCAGCACGTTCTGGATCGCCACCGACTTCAAGGACGTCGTGGCACTCGCCGCGCTCGTCGTCGTGCTGCTGGTGCGTCCCCAGGGGATCCTCGGCCTGCGGGAGCGGGTGGGGTGAACCTGTCCCGGGCCCTCGCCGACGGTCTGCGGGCCGCCCTGGGGGTACCGGCCGCGGCGTACGCCCTCGCCGCGGTGGGCCTCAACCTGCAGTACGGCTACGCCGGGCTCTTCAACGCCGGTCAGGTCGGGTTCCTGCTCGTCGGTGCCTACGGCACCGCGATCGCCGTCGTCGAAGGGCTGCCGCTGCCGGCCGGCCTGGCGGTCGGGGTGGGCGCCGCGGTGGCCCTCGGACTCGTGATGGGGCTGCCCACCCTGCGGCTGCGGGCCGACTACCTGGCCATCGTCACGATCTCGGTGTCGGAGATCCTGCGCCTCCTGGCCCGGGCCCGCCCGTTCGCGTCGGTGACCGGCGGCCCGTTCGGGCTGCGAGGCTTCGCCGAGGACTTCTTCGCCTGGAACCCCGTCCCCCGGGGTCGCTACGGCGTCGGCGACGTCGCCTTCTCGGCCCGCAACCTGTGGGTGATGGCGGTCGGCTGGGCACTGGTCGGGCTCTCCGCGGCGTTCGTGGCGCGCCTCATCCGCAGCCCGTGGGGGCGGGTGGTGCGGGCGGTGCGGGAGGACGAGGACGCGGCCCGGGCCCTCGGCAAGCCGACGTTCGTGGTGAAGCTCCAGAGCCTGGTGATCGGCGGGGTGATCGGATCGTTCGGCGGGATCCTCATCGCCCTCGACGCGCAGTTCGTCGACTCGGAGTTCTGGATCACCGCGGTCACGTTCTTCACCCTCACCATCGTGATCCTGGGTGGTCCGGCCACCGGTGCCGGTCCGGTGCTCGGTGCGGTGCTGTTCTGGTTCCTGCTGGCCGGGATCGACACCCTGCTGCGCGACGCCCTCGCCGCCGGGCCGTTCACCGGGGTGCTGGGGCCCAACGACGCCGGACCGATCCGCTTCGCCCTCGTCGGTGTGGCCCTGGCGCTGCTGGCCGTGTTCCGGCCCCAGGGGATCCTCGGTCGTCGTGAGGAGCAGCTCCTCGATGCCCGCTGACCGGCGCGGCGAGGCGGACGACCGGGACCGGCCGGTGCTCCTCGAGGCGGCCGGGGTGCGGCGCAGCTTCGGGGGTGCGGTGGCGGTCGACGTGGAGGAGTTCCGGGTGCACACCGGCAGCATCGTGGCGCTCATCGGGCCCAACGGTGCCGGCAAGACCACGTTCTTCAACATCCTGAGCGGCTTCGAGCGGGCCGACGCCGGCCGCTGGAGCTTCGCCGGGCGGGACCTCACCGGCCGTCCCCCGCACCGGATCGCGGCCGCCGGGATGGTCCGCACCTTCCAGATCCCCCGGGTCCTGTCGCGGCTCACGGTGCGCGAGAACCTCATGCTCGGTGCCCGACACCAACGGGGCGAGCGGCTGCTGGGCGCCCTGGCCGGGCGGTGGCGGGCCGAGGAGCGGCGGGTCGCGCAACGGGCCGCGACCACCGCGGAGGTGATCGGGTTGACCGGGGTGCTCGACGACTACGCCGGGACCCTCTCGGGAGGGCAGCGCAAGCTGCTGGAGCTGGGCCGGGCCCTCATGGCCCGGCCCCGGCTGCTCATGCTCGACGAGCCGATGGCGGGGGTGAACCCGGCGCTCGCCGAAGCGCTCCTCGACCGGTTGCTGCGGATCCGGGACGCCGGGGTGACGATGCTGTTCGTGGAGCACGACATGGACGTCGTCACCCGCATCAGCGACGAGGTGGTCTGCATGGCCGAAGGGCGGATCATCGCCCGGGGCAGCGCCGCCGAGCTGGCCGCCGACGAGGCGGTGATCGACGCCTACCTCGGGGCCCGCCACGACCGGCTCGGGCGGCGGGTCCGGTGAGCACGCCCGGCGGCCCGCTCCTCGAGGCCGAGGACGTCGTGGCCGGGTACCTGCCCGGGGTCGACATCCTGCGGGGCTGCGGCCTGCGCCTCGATGCGGGTGAGCTCGTGGGGGTGATCGGTCCGAACGGCGCCGGGAAGTCCACCCTCGTGAAGGCCTGCTTCGGGCTCGTACCCGTCCGGCGCGGCTCGGTGCGCCTCGCCGGTGAGGACGTGACCAACGCCCGGCCCCACGACCTGGTCCGGCGGGGGGTGGGCTACGTGCCCCAGCGGCGCAACGTGTTCGGACGTCTGAGCGTCGCCGACAACCTCCGCATGGGCTCGTACCTCGCGCCGGAACGGGCCGAGGCCCGCATCGAGGAGGTCCTCGAGGTGTTCCCGGCGTTGCGGTCCCGCCTCGGCGACCGGGCGCTGGCCTTGTCGGGCGGCCAGCGCCAGATGCTCGCCATGGCCCGGGCGTTGGTGGCCCGGCCCCGCGTCCTGCTCCTTGACGAGCCGTCGGCCGGGCTGTCCCCGCGCACCCAGGACGAGGTGTTCGAACGGGTCGACGCCGCGCACCGGGTCGGCACCTCGATCGTGATGGTCGAGCAGAACGCCCGTCGCTGCCTCGAGATCGCCGACCGGGCCTACGTGCTCGACCAGGGCGTCACCGCCTACGAGGGCACGGGCGCGGACCTGCTCGACGACCCGCGGGT
>CALEDW010000077.1 GCA_937949585.1 uncultured Acidimicrobiia bacterium | reverse complement strand
GCGCACACCTGCGTTCGGCTGCTCGGACCGGGACCTCGCCGCGTACCGGCTCGCCGGCGGGCGCTGGTCGCCGTGGGCCGACCCTCCCGAGGCGCTCGGCACCGACCACCCCGTGACCCGGGCACTGGCCCGCCTGCGGGACCTGGCGCGGCGCGTCGCGCCGCTGCCGGTCGACGAGGCCGTCGAGGCCGTCGTCGACACCCTCCGGCTCCTTCAGCTCGCCGCCTGCACCCCCCGGCCCCGCGACGCCTGGCGGCGGCTCCGCCACGTGACCGCCGCCGCCCGCTCCTTCGCCGCCGATGCCGGGGTGACCCTGCGCGACTTCGTGGCCTGGATCGAGCTGCAGGCCGACTCCGGGGCCCGCGTCGACGAAGCCGTCGTGGCCGAGCCCGACGACGATGCCGTGCGGGTGTTCACGATCCACGGCGCCAAGGGCCTCGAGTTCCCGATCGTCGCGTTGGCCGGCCTCGCCTCCTCGCGCCGCCCGGAGCCGCCCCGGGTGCTGGTGAGCGACGCCGGGGTCGAGGTGCAGCTCGGCTACGCCCCGGGCAACCCCCGGGGACGCCACCGGGTACGGACCGCGGGGTACGCCCAGGCGGCGGAAGCCGAGACGAAGGCGCTGGCGGCCGAGGAGCTGCGCCTGTGGTACGTCGCCGCGACCCGGGCCCGGGACCACCTCGTCGTCGCCTGCCACCACACCACCGCGCCGGGAGCGAAGAACCCCTCGTTCGCCGCCCGCCTGTGGCAGCTCGCTCAGCACCTCGAGGTGCCCTGGGCCCCGATCGGGCCCGCGGCGGACCTCGCCGGGACCCCGGCGATCGTCGCCGACCCGGCGGACCGACCGGTCGAGGCCGGGGTGGCCGAGCGTGACGCCTGGTGGGCGGCCCGGCAGGCCGTCGTGGCGCCGCGGGCCGTCCGTCCGGTGTGCAGCGCCACGAAGCTGGGCGCCGCGGACGAGCCGACGTCCCTCCCGGCAACGGTCGGCCCGGACCCCGACGACCCCGAGACACGCCCGTGGCGGCGCGGGCGGGCGGCGACCGCCCGGGGTCGCGCCGTTCACGCCGTGCTGCAATCCATCGACCTGGCGACCGGCGACGGCCTACGCGCCGCCGCGCACGCCCAGGCTGAGGCAGAGGCGATCCCGGGCGAGGCGGCGCGCATCGCCGCCCTGGCCGACGGCGCCCGCGCGGCCCCGACGGTGCAAGCACTGATCACGGGTCGGTGCTGGCGGGAGGTCCCGCTGGCGGTGACCGTCGACGGGGTCCTGGTGGAAGGCTACGTCGACCTGCTGGCCGAGGCGGCCGACGGCTCGCTCGTGGTCGTCGATTTCAAGACCGACGGCGGCATCGGTCGCACCGTCCCGGCCGAGCGCCTGGCGCCCTACCGCCGGCAACTCGCCGCGTACGCCCTCGCCCTGCAGGCGGTGACCGGACGGACGGTGTCCCGAGCCGTCCTGGTGTTCGCCCGCGCCGAGGAACCAGCGGTGGAACTCGAGATCGACGACCTCCCGGCCGCGATCGCCGAGGTACGCACGCTGCTGGCGGACCGGTTCGCCGCTCCCGGCGCCGCGGGCGTGGGCCCGGCCGGACTCGAACCGGCGACACACGGCTTGTAAGGCCGTTGCTCTCCCACCTGAGCTACAGGCCCGCGACCCTCAGTGTCGCGCGCGGCGGCTTCCGGCCGGCAGGCGGCGCTCAGCCGAAGGCGCGGTGCACCTCCCGGGGCAGGGAACGGACCGTGAACGCCGCCACGATGTTCGTGACCCCCTTGAACAGGGCGGTGAAGCCGACCCAGACGATGAGCAGGAGGATCGAGCGGCCCGGATAGCTCAGGGCCCAGAACCCCACGGCCACCTCGGCCACGCCGACGATGGTGAAGATCCACCAGTGGTCCACCACCCGGCGGTCGTAGAACGCGCCGACGAGGAGGAACACCCCGTCGAAGAGCAGGTACCAGGCCAGTACCGCGGCCAAGGTCAGGAACGTCGGCCCCGGCCAGGCGAACGCCGCCACCGCCGCCAGCAGTGCCAGCACCCCGAACACGGCGTGCAGCCAGTTCCACGACTCGGCGACGGCCGCCACCACCAGCTGACCGATCCCGACGAGCAGGAACAGGACCCCGGCGTATACGGCCACCGCCCACACCGTTCTGATCTCGCTGCGGGCGCTCAGCACCACCCACCCGAAGATGAGCCACAAGGCGCCGGTGACGAGGTACACCCACCACCCCCGGCTCAGCATTCGGGCCACCGCCTGGGCCTCGGCCTCGACCCCGCCGGCTTCGGTCGCCGGTTCGGCGTCCATGACCCCCCTCTCCGCCGAACCGCGCCCGGCCGGCACTCGCTGTCCGTCGCGCCCACGAACCGGGGCGCGTTGGGTCGAGAGCCTACCGGGAGGCGGCGCCCGAGGACGGGATGCACCAGGAGAGCAGGGCCTCGTGCACCGCCGGCGGTCCGGCGATGATGTCCCCCGAGACGAGCCACCCGTCGGGATCCCCCGTCCAGTCGGTGACGACCCCTCCGGCCTCCCGGACGCACAGTGCCCCGGCGGCGACGTCCCAGGGTCCCAGGCCCAGCTCGAAGAACCCGTCGAAGGTGCCGTCGGCGCACCAGGCGAGGTCGAGGCTGGCCGCCCCCGCCCGTCTCAGGTCCTCGACCCCGGCGAACACTCGGGTCAAGGCCTCCAGGTAGCGGCCGGCCCGGGCCTCTTTGGCCCGGAACGGGAACCCGGTGGCACACACCGCCTCGCCCACCGGCCGGTCGCTGACCCGCACCGGACGGCCGTTGCGGGTGGTGCCGGCGCCCGCCGCCGCCGAGAACGTCAGCCCCAGCAGCGGTGCGTGCACCACCCCGACGACGGGCCGGTCGCCCTCCAGGAGCGCCACCGACACCCCCACGACGGGGAACCCGTGCAGGAGGTTCGTGGTCCCGTCGACCGGGTCGAGCAGCCACCCGATCTCGTCCCGGGTGCCGCCCCCCTCC
>CALEDW010000076.1 GCA_937949585.1 uncultured Acidimicrobiia bacterium | reverse complement strand
GGCCGGCCCGCCGTGACGGTGACTGCGACGGCGACGGTCGCTTCACCGTCACGGACTTCGGCGCGATCGCCGACCGCAACGGCAACGGGCTGGCGGACCCCGAGGACCTCATCCTCGACCCGGCCCACGCCGACGGGCGCGACGACGACCGCAACGGCTACGTCGACGACATCTCCGGCTGAGACTTCCTGTACGGCGACAACAACCCCCTCGACGTGGTGGACCACGGGCACGGCACCGGCGAGGCGATCGACTCGACCGCCGCCGCGAACGGCTCGGGGGAGGTGGGCACCTGCCCCGGTGCCTGTTCATCCCGGTGCGGGTGGCCGACTCGTTCATCGCCGACGGTGGGCGCTTCGCGGCCGGGGTCCTGTTCGCGCTCGAGTCCGGTGCGGCGGTCGTGCAGGAGGCGCTGGGCGCCCTGAACAACCCGCGCCAGGTCCGGCGGGCCATCGACGCGGCGTGGCGCCGCGGCGTGGCGCCGCGGCGTGGTGGTGGTGGCGTCGATGGCCGACGAGGCCTCCAAGCACCCGAACCTCCCCGCCGCCCTCGATCGCACCCTGGCGGTGAACTCCGTCCGGGACACCGCCACCCCCCGCTCGTACCTGGCCCTCAACGGCTGTACGAACTGGGGTGGGCGCACCGTCGTGTCGGTGCCGTCGTCGTCCTGCTCATCGGAGGCAACCGGACTGGCCGCCGGCATGGTCGGCCTGGCCCTGAGCGAGGCCCGGGCCCGGGGCCTGCGGCTGTCGGCGGCAGAGGTGCTCCAACTGGTGCGCGCCACGGCCGACGACGTCGACTTCTCCACCCCTACCGGCGTCGACCCTGCGAACAGCTTCGACCTCGGCCCCGGGACGCGCCGCTACCCATCGCGGCCCGGGTGGGACGCCGTGCACGGCTACGGGCGGATCAACGCCTACGAGCTGGTGCGAGCGGTGCGGGCGCGGCGCATCCCGCCCGAGGTCGACCTGCGCTCGCCGCGGTTCTTCAGCCTGCTGCCCGGCCGCGGCACCGTGGCGGTGACGGGCCGGGTCGCCGCCCCGAGGGCCCGGGCCTACGACCTGCGGGTGGAGTGGGCCCCGGGATTCAACCCGCCGGCGCACCCGGGCCGGGACCGGTGGCGCGTGGTCGCCGAGCGGCGGGGTCTTCGCCGGCCGCTCGACGGAGTGCTCGGCCGGCTCGACCTCGAGGCCGTCGCCGCGGCCCTTCCCGGCGCGGGGCGGGGGGTCCCGGCCGATCCCGCCACCGGGCGCTCCGACGAGGAGCGGTTCTCCGTGCGGGTGCGGGTCGTGGTCACGGCCCGCGGCCGGCTCGCCGACGGGCCGCAGCGCACCCCCGCCCACCCCGACGCGGCCGCCTACCTCCCCGGCTGGCCCGTGCGCGTCGGGATGTTCCAGCGCCAGGTGCTGCCGACGATCGGGGAGGGGGTGGGCACCCAGGCGGCCATCGCCGACTTCCTGCCGGGGCGGCCCGGGCTCGAGGTGGCGGTGGCGTCGGTGGTCGGGCCGATGTACCTCCTCGGGGCCGACGGGCGCAGCGCCCTCGGCCGGGTCGGCGGGCGGGACATCCCCTTGAAATGGTTCGGCGGGCTGCTCACCGGCGACCCGGACGGGTTCGGCGCCAACCGGACCAGCGACGACCTCGGCCTCGTGCTCCCCGCCTTCACCGGTCCCGCCGCCGGGCGGCTGCGGCCGGGACCGGGCCGGCAGGTCGCCGCCGGGACCGGCGGGGTGTCCCGGCTGCTCGACGTGGCCACCCCCGAACAGCAGCTCCCCGCCGACGACCAGCTCATGGCCTGGGACCCGGCCGCCGGCGCGACGGCGCTCGCCGGGTTCCCGCACGAGACGCCCGACATGGCCTTCTTCGTCACCCCGGCGATCGTGGACGTCGACGGTGACGGCCGGCGCGAGGTCGTGGCCGGCAACGGGACGTTCACCGTCACCGCCGTCGACGCCGAGGGCCGCGTCCCCAGGGGCTGGCCCAAGCTGTCCGGAGGCTGGCTCGTCGGCACCCCTGCGGCCGGCGACTGGGACGGCGACGGGCGCACCGAGCTCGCCGTTGTCCGCCGCGACGGGGTGCTGGTGGTGTGGCGCACGCCGGCACGCGACCGGGGTGACTGGCCGCGCTTCGGCGGTAACGCCCGCAACACCGGTAGTCCGGCGCGGCGGTGAGCGCCCTCGGCGCTCCCGGCCCGGCCGGCGGCGGGGCCGGTACGATGCGGGGGAGCTGCCGGCGGCCGGAGGCGACGGGATGGAAGTCAGGATCGGTGTGGTCTATTCCCCGAAGGAGCTGATCCTCGAGGCCGACGGCTCGCCCGAGCAGGTGGTGCTGCACGTCGAGAAGGCGCTGTCGGAGAAGGCGGCGCTGCTCTGGCTCCACGACGAGAAGGGCCGCCGGGTCGGCGTGCCGCTCGACAAGCTCGCCTACGTGGAGATCGCCGAGGAGGACGACCACCGCCGGGTCGGCTTCGGCCGCTGAGCCCATGCGGGCACCCGATCTCCTCGGGCGCCGCCTGTGCATCTTCACCGGCAAGGGCGGGGTCGGCAAGTCCACGGTGACCGCGGCGATGGCGCTGCTCGCGGCCGAACACGGCCGGCGGGTGCTGGTGGTGGAGGTGGACGCCAAGGGCAACGTCACCGACCGGTTCGAGCACCCGCCGGTCGGGTTCGTACCGGTGGAGGTCCACCCCGGCGTGCACGCCATGGCCATGGACACCGAGGCGTCACTGCGGGAGTACCTGCGGCTCAACCTCCGGGTGCCGGTGCTGGGCCGCATCGGCCCGCTCGCCCGGGTCTTCGACTTCGTCGCCACCGCCGCGCCCGGGGTGAAGGAGGTGCTGACCATCGGGAAGGTCTGCTGGGAGGTGCGCGAGTCCCTCGAGGACCGCGCGCCCTGGGATCTCGTGCTCGTCGACGCGGCGGCCAGCGGGCACGTGATCGCGCAGCTCGGGGCGCCGCGCAGCATCCGGGAGCTGGTGGCCGTGGGGCCGGTGCGCCACCAGACCGAGTGGATGAACGCGCTGTTGGAGGACCCCGAGGTCACCGCACTCAACGTGGTGGTCACCCCCGAGGAGATGCCGGTGGTCGAGACGATCGAGCTGGTCGCCGCGGCCCGGTCCGAGCTCGCGGTGCCGTTCGGGGCCGTGGTGGTGAACCGGGTGCTGCCCGAGCTGTTCACCCGGGCCGACGAGGAGGCCTTCGAGGCCATGCGCCGCCCGGACCTGCGCGAGCGGGTCGCCGAGCGGGTCGGACCCGGCGCCGGGCCGGTGCTCGACGGTGCCCGCCTGGCGGTCTCCCTGCGCCGTACCCGGGCCGGGCACCTCGCCCGCCTGCGGGAGGCCGTCGACCTGCCGATGCTGTACGTCCCGTACCTCTTCTCGCGCAGCCACGGGCTGCGGGAGACGCGGGTGGTGGCCGAGGCGCTCGGCGCGGAGCTCGGCCTGTGAACCCGCCGCCGGGCGCGGCCGGTTCGATCGAGCCGCTGCTGGCCGCCAAGGAGATCGTGGTCTGCTGCGGCTCGGGCGGGGTCGGCAAGACCTCGGTGGCGGCGGCCGCGGCGCTGGGCGCGGCCGTGCGCCTCGGCGGGGAGGTGCTCGTGCTCACCGTCGACCCGGCGCGGCGGCTGGCCTCCGCGCTGGGGCTGGAGGGGATCGGCAACGTCGAGCGACCCGTCCCGCCCGAGGCCCTGGCCGTGGCCGGTCACCGCCCCCGGGGCCGGCTGTGGGCCGCGATGCTCGACACCAAGCAGAGCTGGGACGCCCTCGTCCTGCGGCACGCCCCCGATGAGGAGACCGCGTACCGCATCCTCGACAACCGCCTCTACCACAACCTCACCGCCCGGTTCGTGCAGAGCCACGACTACATCGCCATGGAACGGCTCTACGAGATCCATGAGAGCGGCCGCTTCGACCTGCTGGTGGTGGACACCCCTCCCTCCCGCAACGCCCTGGACTTCCTGGACGCGCCCCGGCGGATGGCCGAGTTCTTCGGGGGGCGGCTCCTGCGCTGGCTCACCGCGCCGTACCGCGTGGGCGGGCGGCGGGGGGCGCGGGTGCTCAACGTGGCCAGCCGGCCCTTCTACCAGGTGGCCGACCGCATCCTGGGCAGCCAGTTCCTGCAGGACATCGCCGAGTTCTTCCTGAACTTCCAGTCCATGTACGACGGCTTCGTGGAGCGGGCGCGGGCCGTGGAGCGCCTCCTGCTCGACCGCCGGACCACCTTCGCCGTGGTCACGACCCTGGAAGCGGCCCCGCTGCGGGAGGCGGAGGTGTTCTGCACCGAGCTCGAGCGCCGACGGTTCCACCTCGGGGCGCTCGTCCTCAACAAGACGTTGCCGTCGTTCTTCCTCGACCCGGCGGGCGCCGAGGCCGCGGAGCGGTGTGTGGCCGACGCGGCGCGGATCGGCGAGGACCTGGCGACCACCGGGATCGCCGGGCTCACCGACGCCGCCCGCAACGCCCGGGTGCTGGCGACGGTGGGCGAGTCGTACCGCAATTTCTCGGTGGTGGCGGCGCGGGAGGCCGAGCTGCGCGCCGAGCTGGCGCGGGTCCCGGACTGCGTCTGCGACGTCCCCGCCTTCGAGGCCGACATCGCCGACCTCGAGGGGCTGGCCCGGATCGCCAAGCACCTGTTCGGCGAGCGACCGGTACCCTGAGCCGGTGGCTCGGCTGGAGGAGCTGGCCCTCCTGCACACCGAGGTGCGGGGCGACGGGCTCGCTCACCTCCACCGGCTCTCCCTCGGCTGGCGCCTCCTCGCCGACCTGTCCTTCTCCGACCTGCTGCTGATGGTGCCCGTGGCCGGCGACGGCGGCCACCGGTTCGTGGTGGTCGACCAGGTGCGGCCGACCACAGGCCAGACCGTCTACCCCCGCGACCTTGTGGGGTCGGTGGTGAGCGAGGTCGAACGGCCGCTGGTGAGCCGGGCCTGGAGGACCGGGGAGATCTGCGCCGGCGAAGCGACCGTGCTCGGGGGCCGGGAGCGTGTGCGGCTCCAGTGCATCCCCGTGAGGCATCGGGGCCGCGTGCTCGCGGTGCTGGTGCGGGAGTCGCCGGTGGCCTCGTTCCGCCGCCCCGGTGAGCTCGAGCGGTACTACCTCGAGGCATTCGACCACCTGGCCCGGATGGTCGCCGACGGGACGTTTCCCTTCGCCCGGGAGGAGGTGGAGCTCGAGGGCGCGCCCCGGGTGGGGGACGGGGTGATCCTCCTCGACGAGCAGGGCCGGATCCGCTACGCGAGCCCGAACGCGGTGAGCTCGCTCCATCGGATGGGGATCCACGCCTACACCACCGGTGTGCGCCCCGCCGATCTCGGGTTCGCGCCCGAGGCCGTCGATTCGGCGCTGCGGGGCCGAATCCCGGTGATCGAGGAGATCGAACGCGACGACGCGTCGATCCTCGTGCGGGTGGTGCCGTTGCTCGAGGACCGCCGGCCGATCGGGGCGCTGGTGCTGCTGCGTGACGTCACCGAGCTGCGCCGACGTGACCGGATGCTCATGTCCAAGGACGCGACGATCCGGGAGATCCACCACCGGGTGAAGAACAACCTGCAGACCATCGCCGCGCTGCTGCGCCTGCAGGCCCGGCGGGTGACCTCCGAGGAGGCCCGGAAGGCCATCGCCGAGTCGGAGCGCCGGATCCGCTCGATCGCGGTGGTGCACGAGACGCTGTCCCGGGAGTCCGCGGAGCTCGTGCCCTTCGACGAGATCCTCGGGCCGCTCGTGCGGGCGGCCGAGGAGGCGGTGCCCGACGACGGGGCGAAGGTCGACTTCGTGGTGACGGGCGACGCCGGCCAGCTGCCGGGGGAGATCGCCACCCCGCTGGCCGTGGTGGTGAACGAGCTGCTCCAGAACGCCGCCGAGCACGCCTTCCCGCCCCGGACGGGCGGCGAGCCGATCCGGGGGACCGTGGAGGTGCGCCTGCAGCGCACCGACGGTGAGCTCTGTGTGGAGGTGGCCGACGACGGGATCGGTCTGCCCGACGACCTCGCCGAGGCGGCCCGCGGCGGCCTCGGCCTGTCCATCGTGCAGGCGCTGGTCACCGGGGAGCTCGGAGGGCGGATCGACGCCTCGCGCGACGGCGGGACCCGGATCCGCGTGCGGGTCCCGCTGCGCTGGGCGGGTCGGGCGGAGGTGGAGCCGCCGGGCTGAGGCGGCCGGGTGGGGCGGCGGGGCCGCGGTCGATCAGGTGGTCACGAGGCCCGTTGCCCGAGGCGCTCCCGGCGAATGGCCCGTCGCTCCTCCTCGGTGGTGCCCCCCCAGACCCCGGCCTCCTGGTTCGTCTCGAGCGCGAACTCCAGGCACTCGCGGGTCACCGGGCAGGCTCGGCAGACGTCCTTGGCGGCCTCGATCTGGGCCAGGGCGGTGCCGGTGGCGCCGATCGGGAAGAACAGATCGGGGTTGGAGTCCCGGCAGAGGGAACGGGATCGCCAGTGGTCGGCGTCCCAATCATGGGTGCGGATCCAGGTGAGCGTCACCGCGCACCGCCTTTCTTCGCTCTCGTTGCTCGCGTCGACCTGCGTCGTGCCCGGAGGTCGTCGCGCGCCACCCCCGGCGACGGCCCGGCGCGGCCGTGGCGCCGGCGGCCGGTGCGGCGGGACGGGCCCCCGTGGTCCCCGGGCTCCGCCTCGGGGCGCCTGAGCCTAGACCCGACGCGCGTGTCAGACAAGGGCTCTGACCTGCGTTTTCCCCCACCCGCAGCCGGCCCTAGGCTGGCGCGGGTGCGCCGCCCCCTCGTGCTCGGCCACCGGGGTGCACCGCGGGCGGCTCGGGAGAACACCATCGAGGCGTTCGTGGCGGCCCGGGAGCAGGGTGCCGACGGGGTCGAGCTCGACGTGCACCTGTGCGCCGACCGGCGTCTGGTCGTGCACCACGACGCCGAGCTGGCCCCGCTCGGACCGATCCGCGGGCTTCGGTTCGCCGAGGTCCGGGCGG
>CALEDW010000075.1 GCA_937949585.1 uncultured Acidimicrobiia bacterium | reverse complement strand
GGGCACCAGAGCGTCGCGGGGGCCACGACACCGAGTCTAGGGACGACGCACCCCGCCGGATGGGGGTGCGGGCCCGGGGACGCACCGGGGCCCGCCGGTAGGCTGGCGAGGTGGCCGAGCGGTTCCACCTGCAGACGCTGGGCTGCCCGAAGAACGTCGTCGACTCCGAGAAGCTCGCCGGTGCGTTGCGGGCCGACGGCATGGTCGAGGTCGTCGATCCCGCCGATGCCGATCTCGTGGTCGTGAACACGTGCGGGTTCGTGGAGGCGGCGCGTGCGGAGTCGGTGGAGGCGATCCTCGATGTCGCGGCGACCCGCCGCCCGGGCGCGCGCCTGGTGGTCACCGGCTGCCTCGCCGAGCGATGCGGCCCCGAGCTCGGAGCCGCGCTCCCCGAGATCGACGCCGTCGTCCCGTTCGCCGCTGCGGCCGAGCTGGCACCGGTGGTGCTCCGGGGCCGGGCCCCGACCGGGGTGCGCGACCTGCTGGAGTTGCCCCGCCCCGCGCCGAGGTGGCCCTGGGCCTACCTCAAGGTCGCCGAGGGCTGCGACCGGGCCTGCGCCTTCTGCGCGATCCCGTCCTTTCGCGGCCCCCAGCGTTCTCGGCGCCCCGAGGCGGTGGTGGACGAGGCGGCCACGCTGGTGGACGGCGGCGCCCGGGAGCTCGTGCTCGTGGCCCAGGACCTCGCCGCCTACGGGCGCGACGCCGGTGCCGTGGGCGGGCTGGTCGACCTGCTCGGCCGGCTCGAGCGCCTCGCCGAGCGGGGTCTGCGCCGCCTCCGCCTCCTGTACCTCTACCCCTCGGAGGTGCGGGGATCGCTGCTGGAGGCGATGGTCTCCTCGCCGCTCGTGGTGCCCTACTTCGACCTGTCGTTCCAGCACGTCGGCGCGGGGCTCCTGCGGCGGATGCGGCGGTGGGGCCACGGCGAACGGTTCCTCGCCCTCATCGAAGGGATCCGGTGCCAGGTGCCCGACGCGGCGTTCCGCTCGAGCTTCATCGTGGGGTTCCCCGGCGAGACCGAGGACGACCACACCGAGCTCGGGGCATGGTTGCAGGCCGCCGAGCTCGACTGGGCCGGGTTCTTCGCCTTCAGCCGCGAGGACGGCACGGCCGCCGCCGGCCTCGACGGCCAAGTGCCGGCCGAGCTGGCGATGGAGCGCCTCCGGGAGCTCACGGCGATCCAGGACCCGATCACGGCCGCGGCCCGGGACCGGCTGCTCGGGAGTCGGGTGGAGGTGCTCGTCGACCGCGTCGCCGGGGGCGCGGCGGTGGGCCGCACCCATCGGGAAGCGCCCGAGATCGACGGCGAGGTCCACCTCGACGGGCCGCCGGTCGCGCCCGGCGCGATCGTGGAGGCCACCGTCACCGGTGCATGCGGACCAGACCTGCGGGCCCGCCCGGAGGCCCCGGTGCCGACGGCGTGAGCGCAGCCGCGGGTGCCCGGCGGGTGGGGCCGGGGGCGTTGCGCACCGCCGCGAACGCGCTCACCGCGGCGCGCCTCGTGCTCGCCGCCCCCACCTTGGTGCTCATCGCCCGCGACGGCGCCGGGTGGGCCGCCACGGGGATGTGGGCCGCGCTCACGCTCACCGACGGGCTCGACGGCTGGCTGGCCCGGCGCGAGGGGACGACCCGTTCCGGGGCGTTCCTCGATCCTCTCGCCGACAAGGTGCTCACCCTGGGTGGGATGGGAGCGCTCGTCTGGCACGGCGTCCTGTGGTGGTTGCCGGTGGCGGTCGTCGCCGTCCGCGAGGTGGCGGTGTCGGTGTTCCGGGCCGATCGGGCCCGACGGGGGATCTCGGTGCCGGCCCGGACGTTGGGCAAGTGGAAGACCGTCACCCAGATGCTGGCGGTCGGCGCCTTCGTGTTCCCCCCCACGGCGGGCTGGCGGTCGTTGCAGCTCGCGCTCGTCTGGGCGGCCGTGGCCCTCACGGTCGCGTCCGGGCTCGACCTGTGGTGGCGGGGGCGGCCGGGGCCCGCCGGCAACGTCCGTTGAAGGGGTGCCCACCGTGCGCTGCGACCTGCTGGCGGTAGGCACCGAGCTGCTCCTCGGCCAGATCGTCGACACGAACAGCGCCTGGATCGCCACCCAGCTCGCCGCGATGGGCATCGACACCATGGAGCAGCGCACGGTGGGTGACAACGAGGAGCGGATCGTCACCGCCCTCACCGAGATGCTGGCGCGCGCCGACGCCGTGATCGTGGGGGGCGGGCTCGGTCCCACCCAGGACGACCTCACCCGGGAGGCCCTCGCCCGGCTGGCCGGGGTCCCGCTGCGCCGCCGGCCGGAGCTCGAGGCGCACATCCGGGAGGTGTTCGCCGCCCGGGGGCGGGAGATGGCGGTCAGCAACCTCCGCCAGGCCGACCTCCCCGAGGGGGCAGCCGCGATCCCCAACCCGTTCGGCACCGCGCCCGGCATCCGTCTCGAACTCGGGTCCGGCGCGGGGTCGCTCGCCGGCAAAGTCGTCTACGCCGTGCCCGGGGTGCCCGACGAGATGCGCCCGATGGTCACCCGTCACGTCCTGCCCGACCTCGTGGCCCGGTCCGGGACGCCGGCGGTGATCCGCAGCCGGTCGCTGCGGACCTGGGGGGTCGCCGAGTCGGCGCTCGCCGAGCTCATCGCCGACCGGGTGGAGGCCCAGACGAACCCCACGATCGCGTTCCTGGCCCGGGGCATCGAGGGGATCATCGTCCGCATCACCGCCAAGGCCCGCGACGAGCGGGAGGCGGGGGCCCTGCTCGACGCGGAGGAAGCGGTGCTGCGGGCACGCCTGGGGGACCTGTGCTTCGGTCGAGACGACGAGACGATGGAATCGGTCGTGCTCGACCGCCTGGCGGCGCGGGGATGGACGCTGGCGGTGGCCGAATCGGTCACGGGCGGACTGGTGACGGCCCGGCTCACCTCGGTGGCGGGCGCCAGCCGGGTGCTGCGCGGCGGGGTCGTCGCGTACGCCACCGAGGTGAAGCGGGCTGTGCTCGGCGTCCGGGCCGAGCGGGTCGTGAGCGGCCCGGCCGCCGTGGAGATGGCCGCCGGGGTGCGCCGGGCGCTCGGCGCCGACGTCGGGATCGCGATCACCGGGGTGGCGGGGCCCGAGCTGCAGGAGGGCCGGCCGGTGGGCACCGTCTGGTTCGGACTGGCCCTGCCCGGCCGGCCGGAGGAGTCCGTCACGGTTCGGCTGCCCGGCGACCGGGAACGGGTGCGGCAGTTCGGGGCGATTTCGCTGCTCAACCTCCTACGGCTGCGCCTCGACGCCGACGGCGGCAACCCGGGCCCGTGAGCGCCGCGGCGGGGCGGGGACCGCCGAGGGGCGCCGGGGCGTTGCGGCGGGCGTTCGTGGCGATCACCCCGCCCCCGGCGGTGCTCGACGCGGTGGAGCGGCTCTTCGCGCGCGGCCCCGACCGCCGGTTCCGCTGGACGCGGCGCGACCAGTGGCACATCACCCTGCAGTTCTTCGGCCGGGTCCGCGACCCGTCCGCCTTCACCGCCGCCCTGGCCCGCGCCTGCTCGGGGGTCCCTGCGGTGCCGGTGCGGCTGCGGGGCGGAGGGACGTTCCCCCGACCGGAGCGGGCGGAGGTCCTCTGGCTCGGGGTCGAGGACGGCGACCGGCTCGCAGCGTTGCACGAGCGGATCATCGACGCCGCAGGGGCCTTCCTGGCCCGCCGCGACCGGGCGCCCTTCGTCCCCCACCTCACGGTGGCACGGCTGCGGCGCCCCACGGACCTGCGCGCCGACGTCGACGCGTTGGCCGGCGTGGCGATCGGGCCGGCGTGGCGGGCCGACGAGGTGACCCTGTTCGAGAGCGAGACCCGCCCCGACGGTGCGGTACACCGCCCGGTGGTGCGCTACCCGCTGGGTCGCTGACCGCCCGGGAGGTCGGCCGACGGCGGGGCCGGTGGGGCGGCGCGGATCATCGACGTGAACGCATGCCACGCCGGCTTCGGGAAGAAATCGTGGTGCAGGAGCCCGAACCCGTCGCTGCCGGCCATGCCCGAGTCGCGCAGCGAGTACCACAGCAGCGGGCCGGTGAAGGCCCAGGAGTTCCAGGCCTCGTAGTACTCGCGCAGGCGCACGGCCTGCTCCTGCTCGCTCACCGCGTGCGGCCCGTTGGTGGGCGCGCCGACCTCGGTGCCCCAGATCGGCTTCCCGCCGTCGCCGTTGGCGACCATGATGTCGTGCAGCGTGAGCGTCTCCAGGAACGGGTTGTTGGGGTCGGATCCGTCGGTGGGGCGCCCGAAGTAGTAGTAGGGGTGGTGGGCGAGGCCGTCGAAGAACCCTTTGGCCCCCGCCGCGTACATGCCGGCGAGGAACGTCTGGGGGCGGATGTAGTCGCCGCTGTCGGGGGACGGGGCGAAGCCCCCGGCCAGCACCAGCGCCTCCGGATCGGCCGCCTTGATCACCGGGTACGTCCGGCGCAGCAGGTCCGTGTACTCCGCCGGATCACCCCGGGGCGGCCAGAACGGCGGGTGGTTCGGCTCGTTCCAGATCTCCCACACCCGCACGCCCACCGGCCGGTACCGTCGAACCACGCGCCCGGCGAACCGGGCGTAGGCGGCGGCGTCGGCCGGGGCGCACTCGTACCGGCACCTCCCGGCCGCGGCCCACGGCGGGGCGTAGGTGATGGAGCCGACCACCGACAGGCCGCGCCGGCGCGCCCCGGCCACGATCCGGTCGGGCGCCGCCCAGTCGAAGCGCCCCGGCTCCCGCTCGATCTGCCCCCACTCGATCGTCACCCGCAGCCAGCGCGCCCCGCTGTCGCGCATCCGGTCGAGCTCGCGGTTCGCCGCGGCGTCGTCCAGGGCGCGTAGCAGCTCCCAGCCGTGGGCGAAGCCGGCCCGGTCACCGGTACGGGTGAACAACCGGGCCGGGACCGGGCCGGCGAGGCGCAGCGGGCCGCCGGTGGTGGCCGGCGGGGCGCCGGCGCGGGTGGGCGTGGGCTCCGGGCCGGGCGGGTCCGTACCGCCGCGCCCGCCCCCGCAGGCGGGCCGGGCGAGCAACGCGGGGAGGAGTCCGAGGCCCAGGCCGACGCCGAGGACGAGGCGGGCCCGCACCTGCGGCGACCGGCACGGTGACCGACGGATGGCCCAGCGGGACGTGGGCGTGGGGCGGCTCCCGGGCGGACGGGGTCCCGGCCGACCGGCCGGGGAGACTGCGGGCACGGCCGCAGTCTCGCAGGCGCCCCCGCGTCGCGCGAAGCCTTGATCCGAACATACGTTCCGCGATAGCATCACACACGTGGAGTTTCACCGGTGTCGTCCTGCCCGGGCGCGATCGGGGCGTGTCCCACCCCTTCCGTACGGTGCGCCGCGTCGGTGAGTCGGCCCGACCGGGCCGGTGGTGAGGCCCCGGAGCGGGCGGAACGAGCGGGAGGCGACGAGCATGGACCGTCAGAAGGCCCTGGAGATGGCGCTCAGCCAGATCGAGAAGCAGCACGGCAAGGGCTCGATCATGCGGCTGGGGGAACAGGCCCACGTGGGGGTGGAGGCCATCCCCACCGGAGCGCTGGCCCTCGATCTGGCGTTGGGGATCGGGGGGCTGCCCCGAGGGCGGATCGTGGAGATCTTCGGCCCGGAATCGTCGGGAAAGTCCACCCTGGCGATGCACGTGGTGGCCGAGGCGCAGCGCAACGGCGGCATCTGCGCCTACATCGACGCCGAGCACGCCATGGATCCCGTCTATGCCCGGTCGATCGGGGTGAACGTCGACGACCTGCTCATCTCCCAGCCCGACACCGGGGAGCAGGCGCTGGAGATCGCCGACACGCTCGTGCGCTCCGGAGCGCTCGACGTGCTGGTGGTCGACTCGGTTGCCGCCCTCGTGCCCCGCGCCGAGATCGAGGGGGAAATGGGCGACAGCCACGTGGGCCTGCAGGCCCGGCTCATGAGCCAGGCCCTGCGCAAGCTCACCGGCAACCTCAGCAAGTCCCGCACCATCGCGATCTTCATCAACCAGCTGCGGGAGAAGATCGGCGTGATGTTCGGCTCCCCCGAGACGACCCCCGGTGGGCGGGCTCTGAAGTTCTACGCGTCGGTGCGGCTCGACATCCGCCGGATCGAGTCGATCAAGGACGGCGGCGAGGTGGTCGGCAACCGGGTGCGGGTGAAGGTGGCGAAGAACAAGTGCGCCGCGCCGTTCCGCACCGCCGAGTTCGACGTCCAGTACGGCAAGGGGATCAGCCGAGAGGGCTCGCTGCTCGACGTCGGGGTCGACCTCGGCATCATCAAGAAGTCGGGGGCGTGGTTCACCTACGAGGGTGAACAACTCGGCCAGGGCCGGGAGAACGTGAAGCAGTTCCTGGCCGAGAACGTCGACCTCATGGTCGAGATCTCCGAGCGGATCCGCCAAGCCGTGGGTATCGCCCCGACCCCGGCGGCGGTCCCGGGCGGTGGCGGTGAGGCCGCGTCCGAGCTGAGCTGAGGTTGATCTGAGCGGAGGTGTGGTGGGGCGGGTTCGCCTCCTTGCGTTCCCGCCCCACCGTCCGCTATAGCGGCCTCCTGCCGTCCGGTGCCCCCGGAGATGCCGGCGTGGCACCGGCGTCCTGTTCGCCCGGACGCTACCGGTTCGTCCGGACTCTGTCGAGGGGTTCGACCCGTACACTGCCGGTGTGCGGTTCTGGGTGCAGACGTTCGGCTGTCAGATGAACGAGCACGACTCCGAGCGCCTGGCCGGGTTGCTGCTCGCCGACGGGATGGAGCCCGCCGGTGGGGTGGATGAGGCCGATGTGGTCGTCGTCAACACCTGTTGCATCCGGGAGCACGCCGATGAGCGGCTCTACGGGTTCCTGGGGCGGCTCAAGCCGCTCAAGGTCCGCCGCCCCGACCTGCGGATCGCAGTGGGGGGGTGCCTGGCGCAGAAGGACCGGGAGCGGGTGCTGGCCCGGGCCGGGCACGTCGACGTCGTGTTCGGTACCGGGAACCTCATGGCGGCACCCGAGCTGCTGCGCCGCGCCGCGCAGCTCGGCCGACCGGTCGTCGAGGTGCGCGAGGTGCGCGATTCGGCGGTGGGCGCAGGCGCAGCGAACGCGCGGGGTGGCGACGGGCCGGGCGCACCGGCCCGGGGCGGGGTGGTGCCTCGAGCGCAGCGGCACCGGGCCTGGGTGACGATCCAGCAGGGCTGCGACAACTCGTGTGCGTTCTGCATCGTCCCGGCGGTACGAGGGCCCGAGGTGAGCCGACGGATGGGCGAGATCGTCGACGAGGTCGCGGCGCTGGCCGCCGACGGGGTGCGGGAGATCACGCTGCTGGGCCAGAACGTGAACTCCTACGGGCGCGACCTCGGTGCCGGCCGGTTCCGGCCTCGCTTCGCCGACCTGCTGCGAACCCTCGACGGGGTGGAGGGGATCGAGCGCATCCGGTTCACCTCCCCACACCCCAAGGACCTGCGCTCCGACACGATCGCGGCGATGGCCGAGTGTCGCGCCGTGTGCCCGCAACTCCACCTGCCGCTGCAGTCGGGGAGTGACCGCATCCTGGCTCGCATGCACCGTGGCTACACCGCCGGGCGCTACCTCGATCGCCTGGCGGCCGCCCGGGACGCCGTGGCGGACCTGGCCGTCACCACCGACATCATCGTGGGCTTCCCCGGTGAGACCGACGAGGACTTCGAGGCCACGCTCGCCGTGGTCGACGCCGCCCGCTTCGACGCGGCCTACACGTTCCTGTTCTCGCCCCGGCCAGGCACGGCCGCGGCGGCGATGACCGACGAGTTCGTCCCCGAGACGGTCGCCCGGGCGCGTTTCGAACGACTCGTCGCGCTCGTGAACGAGCACGCCTGGGCCCGCAACCGGGAACGGATCGGGCGCTGCGAGCCGGTCATGGTCGACGGACCCTCAAAGCGCGACCCAACCCGCTGGAGCGGCCGCAGCCCCCAAGGCAAGCTCGTGCACTTCCCGCCCGGGCCGGTGCCACCCGCCCCCGGTGAGGTGGTGCCGGTGCGCATCGAGCACGCCGCGCCGCACTGGCTGGCCGGCCGGATCGCCGCCTGAGCGCGCACCTCGTGCTCGTCGGCCCGACCGCATCGGGCAAGTCGGAGCTGGCAATCGCCGCCGCCACACACCTCGGTGACACCGAGATCGTGTCGCTCGACGCCATGCAGGTCTACCGGGGGATGGACATCGGCACCGACAAGGTCCCGCCCGCGGCCCGGGCCGGGATCCCGCACCACGGGATCGACCTGGCCGACCCGTGGGAAGAGTTCTCGGTGGCCCGCCACCGGGCCGCCATCGACGCGGCGCTCGCCGACCTCGCGGCGCGGGGACGTCGTGCGCTCCTCGTGGGCGGCACCGGGCTGGTCACCCGGGCGGTCGTGGACGCGCTGGCGATCCCGGGCCACGACCCGCTGGTGCGGGCCCGGCTCGAGGCGGAGGCGTCGGTCGCCGGTGAGCCCGCCCTTCGGGAGCGGCTCGCCGGGCTCGACCCGGCGGCGGCGGCCCGCATCGAACCGGGCAACACGCGACGGCTGATCCGGGCCTTGGAGGTGATCGAGCTGACCGGCCGGCCCTTCTCGGCCTCCGGGCCGGGACTCGACGTCTACCCCGAACCCGCGCTGCCGGTACGGATCGTCGGGCTGTGGCCGAGCCTCGCGACGCTGGACCGGCGCATCCACGAACGGGTCGGAGTGATGCGGGCCGCCGGGCTGGTCGCGGAGGTGGAGCGCCTCGCCGCCGATCCGAGGGGGTGGTCCCGGACCGCCCGGCAGGCCATCGGCTACCGGGAGCTCGACGCGTGGCGACGCGGAGAGCTGGGCTCGCCCGATGAGGCATTTGCCCGGATCGAGCGCCGGACTCAGGCCCTCGCCCGCCGCCAACGGCGCTGGTTCCGGCGCGATCCACGCATCGCCTGGGTGGCCGGCGACGCCCCGGCACGCCGGCTCCTCGACCTCGTCCTAGCAGCCTGGTGCCGCGATCATGGAGCACGCTGATGCGAGGCTTCAAGCTCCACGCCACCGGCAACGACTTCCTCGTGTTCGCCGACGTCGACGATGCCGAGCGACTCCTCGATCGGGCCTCCGAACTGTGCGACCGGCACCGGGGCATCGGTGCCGACGGGCTGGTCGTCCTCTCCGCCGGCGGCGCCGGCCACGACGTGCGGATGCGGCTCCGCAACGCCGACGGCAGCCCGGCGGAGATGAGCGGGAACGGGATCCGCTGCGCCGCATGGGTCGCCCACCGGCTCGGATTCGGCGACGGCAGCAGGCTGCGAGTCGCCACCGACGCCGGGATCCGCACCGTCGACCTGGTGGTGCGCGACGGCGCGGTGGTCGAGGCCGAGGTCGACATGGGCCGGGTCACCTTCGACCCCGGGGAGATCCCCGTCGCCGCCGACACCGCCGACGCCCTGGTGCTCGATCCCGCCGTGCCCCCCGCAGATGCGGCCGGGCTCGGCAACCCGCACCTGGTGATGCTCGTCGACGACCCGGCCGGCCTCGAGTCGGTGCCGCTGGCCCGACTGGTTGCGGGCATCGCCGGTGATCCCCGGTTCCCGGCCGGCGCGAACCTCGAGGTGGTGGCACCCGCCGCCGGTGGCCTGACGATGCGGGTCTGGGAGCGGGGGGTCGGCGAGACGCTGTCGTGTGGGACCGGGGCGTGCGCCGCCGCGGCCGTCGCGCACCGGCGCGGGCTGGTCGGCGCCCGAGTGGTGGTGACGGTGCCGGGCGGCACCCTCACGGTGACCCTGGGCGAGGGTCTCGCGGCCCGGCTCGCCGGCCCCGTCACCCCGGTCGCCGAGCTGATCCCGCTGTGACCCGCCGTCACGAGGGCCGGCAGCGGCGGCGGCTCACCGCCACCGAGACGGTCGAGGCGCCCCGGCAGCGGGCACTGCTCGTCGGCTCCGACGCGGGCATCGACGAGCTCGCCCGCCTCGCCGACACCGCCGGGGCCGACGTGGCGGTCGCCGAAGTGGTGCGGCTCGACACCGTCAACCCGGCCACGTACGTCGGGTCGGGCAAAGCCCGTGAGCTCGCCGAGCGGGCCGATGCCGACGACGTCGACGTCGTGATCTTCGACGACGAGCTGAGCCCGGCGCAGCAGCGCAACCTGGAAGGCATCTTCGGCTGCGACGTGGTCGACCGCGTCGCGCTCATCCTCGACATCTTCGCCCAGCACGCCCATTCGCGGGCCGGGATGCTGCAAGTGGAGCTCGCGCAGCTCCGGTACCGTCTCCCCCGGCTGCGGGGTCGGGGGCGCCAGCTCAGCCAGCAGGCCGGGGGGATCGGCACGCGGGGCCCGGGCGAGACCCAGCTCGAGGTCGACCGCCGGCGGATCCAACGGCGGCTCGCCCGCCTCGAGCGGGAGCTCGCAGCGTTGGAGCGGGTGCGGGCCACCCAGCGCAAGGCGCGGCAGCGCCGGGCGGTGCCGACCGTCTCGCTCGTCGGGTACACGAACGCCGGCAAGTCCACGTTGCTGAACCGCCTCGCCGGTGCCCAGGTCCTCGTGGAAGACCGGTTGTTCTCGACGCTCGATCCGACCACACGGCGGATGACACTCCCGGGCGGCGAGGAGGTGCTGCTCACCGACACAGTCGGGTTCGTGCGTCGGCTTCCACACCAGCTCGTCGCCGCGTTCCGGTCAACGCTGGAGGCCGCCAAGGACGCATCTCTGCTCGTCCACGTCGTCGACGCCGCCGCCGACGACCCTGAGGGTGAGCTCGTGGCGGCCCGGCAGGTGCTCGGTGAGCTGGGCGTGGAGGTGCCCGAGCTGCTCGTGTGCAACAAAGCCGACGCGGCCGACCCGGAACGCCTGCGGGAGCTGACCGGGCGTCACCCCGACGCACTGGTGGTCTCCGCACGCACGGGTGCGGGACTCGACCGGCTCGTCGAGGCGGTGGTCGACGCCCTCTCCCGCTGCGATTCGCTCGTCACCCTCACCGTGCCCTACGACCGGGGCGACGTCGTCGCCGCGCTCCACCGCGACGCCCGGGTGGTGGCCGAGGTGCACACCGAGGAGGGCATCCGGATCACCGCCCGCCTGCCCGAGCGACTCGCCCCGCGGTTCCTGCCCTTCGCGACGTGAGGGGCGCGTCGACGGGGGACGCGCCGTCGGCGACCGGGAGCGTCACGGGCCCGGAGGGGGCGTCGTAGGCTGCCGGGCGTGCCCGGGGGTCTCGGCGACGGTCCGTTCACCCTCCCGCCGTACCCGCACGACCGTCTCGCGGCGCTGCGGCGCCTGGCGGACGCCGTGCCGGGTGGGATGGTCGACTGTTCGGTGGGCAGCCCCACCGACCCGATGCCCGCCGTCGCCGTCGAGGCGTTCACGAGGACGGCGTCGCGGGCCGTCGGCTACCCGCCGGCGGTCGGGACCGAGGAGCTACGGGCGGCGGCCTGCGGCTGGCTGGCCCGCCGAACCGGCGTCCGGCTCGATCCCGACCAGGTGTGTGCCTGCGTAGGCGCCAAGGAGTTCATCGCGAGCCTGCCCCGGGCCCTCCATCTGCGCCACCCGGGGCGCGACACGGTGCTGTACCCGGCCGTGGCGTACCCCACCTACGAGATGGGGGCGCGCCTGGCCGGGCTTCGCGCCTGGCCGGTTCCGCTCGACGACCGTTGGCACCTCGACGTGTCGCGGGTGCCGGCCGCCGAGGCGGAGCGGGCACTGCTGCTGTGGTGCAACTACCCGGCGAACCCCACCGGGGCGGTGATCTCGGAGGGCCAGGCCGCCGAGGTGTGCGACTGGGCCCGCCGGCACGGGATCGTGGTCGCCTCCGACGAGTGCTACATCGAGTTCGCAGGGGCGGCGGGCACCGGGGTCACCATGCTGAGCGCCGGGGACGCCGGGGTGCTGGCCGTGCACTCGCTGTCGAAGCGCTCGAACCTGGCGGGGCTCCGGGTCGGGTTCGTGGCCGGCGACGCCGAGCTCATCGAGTACCTCGGCGCGCTGCGCCGCCACGCCGGGCTCATGGTCCCGGCCCCGGTGCAGGCCGCCGCGGCGGCCGTGCTCGACGACGACGAGCACGTCGCCGTTCAGCGGGCCCGCTACGGGGAGCGGCGCGAGCTCCTCCTGGAGGGCCTCGCTGCCCACGGGCTGGTGCACGACGGCGGGCCGGCCTGGTTCTACCTGTGGCTGCGTGCCGCCGACGGGGCCGACGACGGGTGGGAGCTCGCAGCTCGCCTCGCCGAGGCCGGGACACTCGTCGCGCCGGGTGACCTGTACGGGGTGTCCGGGGCCGATCACGTGCGCCTCGCGCTCACGCAGCCCACCGAGCGCCTCCGCCTCGTGCTCGACCGGCTCGCCACCACCTGCGACTGATCAG
>CALEDW010000074.1 GCA_937949585.1 uncultured Acidimicrobiia bacterium | reverse complement strand
GGCGCTGCGGGCGGCGGCCACCGACCTCCCGGTCGCCGACGCCCGGGCCGAGGTCGTGACCCTCCTCGACGTGATCGAGCACCTCCCCGACCCGATCGAGGCGCTCGCCGACGCCGCCCGGGTCGCCGGAGCGGGCGGCCGGGTGATCGTGACCGTACCCGCGCACCGGTGGCTCTGGAGCGCCGCCGACACCGCCCTCGGGCACCGGCGGCGGTACACCCGCCGGGACCTCGTCGCCGCCTTGCGGGCCGCGGGGCTCCGACCCGTGTTGACCACCCACGTCTTCAGCTGGCTCGTCGCGCCCGTGTGGGTCGCCAGGCGTCGGGCCCGGGGACCCGAGCTCGGTCTCGACCGCACGGGTCCGCTCGTCGACGTCGTGGCGCTGGTGCTCACCGGCCTCGAGCGCCTGCTCGTCGGCCGGGTCCGGACGCCGTTCGGCACTTCGCTGCTCGCCGTGGCCGTCCCCGAGACCACCTCCGGCGCCGCTCCCGGCACGACCGCGGTCGCCCGGGACGCTCAGGTGGTCGAGAGGGGCGGGGCGAGTCGCAGCAGCCGCCACAGACAGGCGATCGCGGCCACGTAGACGACGACGGCGGCCACCAGCGTCGTCGAGAACCCGAAGTTCATGGCCAGGATCGTCGTGAGCACCGACCCGATCACCGACGCGAACCCGTTCACCGCCCAGCCCCAGGCGACGTACTCGCGCTCGTGCCGGGGGCTGAGCCGGGCCACGGCCTGCAGCCCGAAGGGCATGAAGAGCCCGAGGCACAGCCCGAGCGGCGCGACCGCGGCGAACGCGGTCGCCACCCGCAGCGCCAGCGACCGGTCGAGCAGGGCGCCGGTCACGACCGGCAGTCCCCACAGCGTGAAGGCCCCGAGGGCCAGGATCACCACGAGCAGCGGGGCGATGAGACGCGGCGCGTGGGGCTGGAGGCGGCCGCTCCAGGCGGCACCGAGGCCGAGGAAGATGAGCAGCGACGCCAGGGTCACCGTCAACGAGTACGTCGGGTACCCGAGGAAGAGCGTGAGCCGTTGGATGAGGGTGATCTCGAACAGCATGAACCCGAGGCCGAGGCCGACGAAGTAGACCGCCGACAGCCCTTTGAGCGGCAGCTCCGCCCAGGTGCGCCGGATCGTGACGAACGGCAGCAGCAGGAGCACCGCCGCGAGGACGGCCGCGACACCGAGCAGCAGCACGAGGACGCGCTCGCCCACGGTGTCCTCCCGGTCGGCGGTGCGCAGGGAACCCAGGTACCCCGACACCACCGAACGGAACGGCCGGAAATGCCAGAAGAACGGCCCGTCGTCGGTGATGGGTGACACGTCGAACCCGTCCTCCGCCCAGATCGACGTCAGCTCGGACGCCGCCGCGGTGACGAGCCGGGCCGGTCGGGTCGGCGAGACGTCGACGCCGGGCGCGTAGACGACGGTTCCGCCCGGGAGCCGCCCGACCTGCCGGACGAATCGCTCCACCGCCCGGTCGTCGAGGGGGTCGCGCCCGATCACGATCGTGGCCAGCGAGGACGACCCGAACTCGGTGGGGCTGGTGGCCACGAGCAGGTGCCGGCGAGGGTCGCGCACCCCGAGCCGCTCCAGGGCGGCCCGCGCCGTGGCGACGTACCGGGAGGTGCGATTGGGCTTCCGCCGGAAGTCGACCTCGCCGAACTGGGTGACGACCACACCCCCGTCGCGCAGGTGCTCGAGGCTCTCGACGATCGCCTCGACCGTGTAGAGGTAGCTCTCGGAGAGCACGAACGCGCCGGCCGTCGAGGCGTTCATCGCCGCGTAGCTGTCGGGAGCCGGGTACCAGACCAGGTCGTAGCCTCCCCGGCTGCGGGCCAGGTAGGTGCGCCCGTCGCCGTGGAGGTACTCCACGGCCGGGTGCTCGGCCAGGCGACCGTTCCAGGCCGCGAACCGCCGGGTGACCAGGTCGTGGGTCACCGGGTTCAGCTCCACCGCCACGACCCGGCCGGTGTCGTACCGCAGCGAGGCGAGGATCTCGTGACCGCCGGCCGCCCCGATGATGAGCGCCTCGTCGGCCGGGCGGCCCAGCAGCGCGAACGGCAGGGAGCGCGGGTCCCGCTCGAAGCGGAAGCGGGTCAGGTCGGCGGCGGTTCCGTCCCACCGGTAGATCGCCGACCCGGGCAGCGCGTCGTGGTACAGCAACCTGACGTCGTCGCCGATGCGTTCCACGTCGACCCGGAAGATCGGGCTCCATCGGGACACCTCGGCGGTGGGCGGGACCCGCTTCGCCTCCTCCACCCGGGGATCGGGCAACCAGGCGTGCCCGGCCGCCCCGGCGACCAGCACCGCGACGACGATCAGCACCGGCGCACGTCGCTCGGGCCCGGCGACGCGCAGCGCCGCGGCGGCGAGGAGGGCCGCCGCGGCGAAGACCGCGAACACCGGACCCTGCCAGAGGATGACGTACACGACGGCCAGGCAGGCGAGCCCGGCACCGAGGAGGTCGGCGGCGTACAGGCGCCCGATGCGCTCCGGGAACCTGCCGAAGAGGGTGGCGATGACCACCCCGATCCCGATGAACGGCAGGCAGAGCACCACGCAGATGAGCACCAACGCGCCGAGGTTCACGAGCGAGGCGGCGGTCCCGTACCGCCACAGGGCGAACGAGTCGAGCGGGATCGCGCCGATCACCAGGTACCCGAGCCCGGTGGCGGCGGCGGCCCCGAGGCTGCTGGCGGCGAGCACGGCGTCGGTCGAGGCCCGGCGCAGCCGCTCCGAGAGGGCGACGACCACCCCGCCGGCTCCGATGCCGAGCAGCGCGAGACCGATGATGAGGTAGGTGTAGTAGTAGAAGAGCTTGAACGAGATGATCCGGGTGTAGGAGACCTCGAGCAGGATCCCGGCCAGGCTCACCGCGAAGATCTCGGCCAGGTAGCCCCGCCGGGCCTGCGTGGTGCCCCCCGCCCGGGTGACCTCGGGAGCCGCGGTCGCCACGGACATGGGCGAGGGACGCTACCACGGACCTTCGGTAACCTCGGGCCGTGCGCCTCACCGGCGAGCGCCCGATCCAGGGCGCGACCCCCGACTCGCTCCTGGCCCTCCACGAGGCCGGCTATCGGGAGGTGGCGGCCCGGATCGGCCCCGGCCGGGTACTCGACGTCGGGTGCGGCACCGGCGACGAGACCCTGCGGCTGGCCGCCCCGGGGCGGTTGCTCGTCGGGGTCGACTACGACGCCGACGCCACTCGCGCCGCCGCCCGTCGCGGCGCGTCGCTTCGCACCGCGGCGATGGACGGCGCCCGCCTCGGGTTCGCCGGGGGGTCGTTCCGCTGGGTGTGCTCGTCACACCTCATCGAGCACTTCACGATGCCCGAGGCACACGTCGCCGAGCTGGCCAGGGTGTGTGCCGACGACGGGACCGTGTTCGTCGTCACCCCGAACCGGCCGGCCGACTTCGAGAACCCCTTCCACGTGTACCTCTTCGAGGCCCCGCACCTTCAGTCGCTGCTGCGCTGCTTCTTCGCCGACGTGGAGGTCTGGGGCATCGAGGGAGACGACGCCTTCCAGGCCGACTTCGCCACCCGCCGCGCCGCCGGACGGCGCCTCCTGCGGCTCGACCCGTTCGGGCTGCGTCACCGGGTCCCCCGGCGGGTGTACGTGTGGGGCTACGAGCGGGTGCTCCCGGTGGTGTACCGGCTCCTCGGCTCCGACCGCAGCGGCATCGGGTCGGGCATCGACGCCTCGCACCTGTTCCTCACCCGCGACATCGTGGCCACCACCCCGGCCCTGCTCGCCGTCGCCCGTCGCCCGCGACGCCCCGTGAGGCCCGCCCGGTGAGCGGCCTGCACTGCGAGGTGCTCGTCGTCGGCTCCGGGGCCGGCGGTGCGGTCACCGCCGGCCGCCTGGCCGAGGCCGGTCGCGACGTCCTGGTGCTCGAGGAGGGCCCCTGGCACGACCCCGACGTCCACGAACCGTTCTCCCCGGCCGAGATGGTGGCGAAGTACCGCCACCACGGGGCCAGCGCGGCGCTCGGCGCCCCCGGGATCGCGTTCGCCGAGGGGCGCTGCGTCGGGGGCAGCACCGAGATCAACAGCGGCCTCTACCACCGGCTCCCGTCGGAGCTCGCCGCCGAGTGGCGTCGGCGCTTCGGGATCCTCGACTTCGAGGATGCCCTGCTCGATGCCTACGCCGACGAGGTCGAGCGCCTCCTCGTGGTGTCCCAGCTCCCCGGCCCCCCGCCGGAGTCGTCGGCGGTGCTCGAGCGCGGGGCCGGGAAGCTCGGGTGGCGGGCCACGGAGTTCGCCCGGGTCTTCGACTACCCCGGAGGGCGGGCGGTGAAGCAGACGATGGCCCGCACCCTCATCCCCCGGGCCGTCACCGCCGGCGCCAGGGTGTGGCCCGAGGCGCGGGTCGTACGCCTGCGCCGGAAGGGGCGCCGCGTCGTCGGCGCCGACGTGCGACGGCGGCGGCCCGACGGGACCGTCGAACGCTGCCGGGTCGGCGCCGAGCAGGTCGTGGTGTGCGGGGGGGCGATCCAGACGCCGGCGCTGCTGCAACGCAGCGGGTTCCGGGCCGGGGTGGGCACCGGTTTGAAGTTCCATCCCACCGTGAAGGTGGCCGCCCGCTTCGACCACCCCCTCGATCACGACACGGTGCCCGTGCACCGCGTGACCGAGTTCGCCCCCCACCTCACGATCGGCGGCTCCGCCTCCCGGCGCGGCCACGTCGCGCTGGCGATCGCCGACGCCGCCTCCGACGACCTGGCCGACGCCCTGGCCCGCTGGGAGGAGACCTTCGTCTACTACGCCGCGATCCGCAGCGAGGGCGCCGGGCGGGTCCGGGTCGTGCCGGGGCTGGCCGACCCGGTGGTCACCTACCGGCTCACCGAGGGGGACATGAGCCGCCTGGCCCGTGGGCTCGTGCACCTCGGCGAGGTGCTGCTGGCGGCAGGGGCCACCCACCTGTACCCGTCGATCAGCGGCGGACCGGTGGCCCGCACCCGCGCCGACCTCGGCACCTGGTGGGACGCCTTCACCCGCGCCCGCGCCAACCTCATGACGGTGCACCTCACGTCGACGCTGCGGATGGGCGAGGACCCGGCCCTGGCCGCCGCCGACAGCCACGGCCGGGTGCACGGCACCGAGAACCTCACGGTGAACGACGCCTCGCTGCTCCCCGATGCCCCCGGGGTGAACCCACAGGCCGCGATCATGATGCTGGCCCTGCGCAACGCCGACGCGCTCCTCACCCGCATCTGAACCGTGCGCGCCGGGTCCCGTGCCCTCGCGTTCCCGAGCGCGGTCGCCGTCGCGCTCGTCCCGTTCGCGGTGGCGGCGTGGCGGGCGTGTCGTGACGACCTGTTCCCCCTCGGCGACCACGCCTACATCGCACTGCGGGCCCTCGACGTCGGTACGGCGGACCAGCCGCTCGTGGGAGCCTGGACCTCGGCGGCATTCGGCCGCCCTCCCCGGCTGACCTTCAACAACCTCGGACCCCTCCACTCCGTGTTCCTGGCCCCCTGGGTCCGACTCCTGGGACCGGCGTGCGGGCTGCCGGCCGGCGCAACCGCGCTGAACGCGCTGGCCGTTGTCACCATCGGCTGGGCGGCCCGGCGCCGGGCCGGCACCACCGGCGCACTGCTGGCGCTGGCCGTGGCCACGGCACTGGCCTGGAGCATGGGCGACGCGCTCCTCGCCGACGCCTGGCAGCCCTACCAGGTCATGCTGCCGACCCTCGCCGTCCTCGTGTGCGCCTGGGCCGTCGCCGACGGCGACGGGTGGTGCCTCCCGGTGTTGGCGGCCTGGGCGAGCCTCGTCGCCCAGACGCACCTCAGCTTCGTGTACCTGCTGGCGCTCGCCGGCGGTGCCTCCGTGGCCTGGGCACTGGTCCGCCATCCCCGGCGGGTCTTCGCGCCGGCACCGCTGGCGGCGGCTGCCACCGTCGTCGTCCTGGCCTGGGCTGCGCCCCTCGTCGAGGAGCTGCGGGCCGGGCGCGGCAACCTCTCCCGAGTCTGGCTGGCGTTGCGGGACCAGGCCGACGCCACCTTCGTCGGCCTCGCCCGCGGTGCCCGGATCGTGGCCGCGGTCGTGGCGCTCCCGCCTTTCTGGGTGCGACCGTCCCTCACCGAGACGTTCCAACCGGTCGGGGTGCCGACCGCCGGGCTGGGCCCGGCGTTCGGGGACCCCCCGGCCTTGCCGACGGCGCTGGCGGCGCTCGGCGCGCTCGTCGTGGCCCTCACCTCGGCGGCGTGGTGCGCGCGCCGGAACCCCGCGGGTGCCGACCGGGCGGCGATCGCCGCCGCCGGCTTCGGGGCGCTCGTCCTCGTCGCGACCGTGATCGCGATCGGTCGGCTGCCCGTCGCCACTCTGTTCGGGCTCGCCGGGC
>CALEDW010000073.1 GCA_937949585.1 uncultured Acidimicrobiia bacterium | reverse complement strand
GGCGGCGATCGCCGCCAAGACCGAGCGCGACTCGGGGTTCGCCCCCCGCCCCGAAGAGGTGCTCGTCACCAACGGTGGAAAGCACGCGGTGGCCAACGCCTGCTGGACCCTCCTCGACCCCGGCGACGAGGTGCTGCTCCCGGCCCCCTACTGGACGACCTACCCCGAGGCGATCCGGCTCGCCGGCGGGGTCCCGGTCGAGGTGCCCACCACCCTCGACGACGGCTACCGAGTCGATCCGGACCGCCTCGAGGCAGCCCGCACCTCTCGCACGAAGGCGCTGGTGTTCGTGTCGCCGTCCAACCCCACCGGGGTCGTCTACCCCGCGGAGGAGGTCGCGGCGATCGGGAGGTGGGCCGCCGAACGGGGCCTGTGGGTGATCACCGACGAGATCTACGAGCACCTCACCTACGGGCACCACCGCTTCTCCTCACTGCCGGGGCTGGTGCCCGAGGCGCGGGAGCGCTGCCTGGTCCTCAACGGCGTGGCGAAGACCTACGCGATGACCGGCTGGCGGGTCGGTTGGATGATCGGCCCCGCCGACGTGGTCGAAGCGGCGGCGAACCTGCAGTCGCACACCACCTCCAACGTCGCCAACGTGAGCCAGCGGGCCGCACTCGCCGCGCTGGAGAGCGGCCTCGAGGCCGTCGCGGAGATGCGCGCCGCGTTCGAGCGCCGGGCCGAGGTGATGCACGCCGGCCTCTCGGCCATCGAAGGGGTGCGCTGCCTCGAACCGCAGGGCGCGTTCTACTGCTTCCCCGACCTCACCGGGGTGCTCGGCCGGCCGGTCGGGGACCGCGTGCCGGCCACCTCCGTCGAGCTCGCCGAGGCGCTGCTCGAGGTGGTCAGGGTGGCGGTGGTACCCGGAGAGGCGTTCGGCGCGCCGGGCCACGCCCGCCTGTCGTTCGCCCTCGACGACGGGGCCTGCGCCGAGGGCGTGGCCCGCATCGCCGAGGCCCTCGCTCGCTAGGGTGCGCGCGGCGATGGCGCGGGTGTTGGTCACCGAGGAGCTGGCCGAGCGGGGCCTGCAGACGATGCGCGACGCCGGTCTGGACGTCGAGGTCCGTACCGGTCTCGGCCCCGAGGAGCTGCGCGCCGCGCTCGCCGGGGTGCAGGCCCTCGTGGTCCGCTCCGCGACCCGGGTCACCGCCGACCTCATCGAGGCGGCGCCCGATTTGGTGGTGATCGGTCGGGCCGGGATCGGGGTCGACAACATCGACGTGGCGGCGGCCACCCGCCGGGGGGTGCTGGTCGTGAACGCCCCCCAGTCGAACGTGCTCTCGGCCGCCGAGCACACCGTGGCGCTGCTGCTGGCCCAGGCCCGAAACATCCCCCAGGCCCACCACGACCTCGTCGCCGGACGCTGGAACCGCTCCCGGTGGTCGGGTATGGAGCTCGCCGGCAAGACCCTCGGGATCCTCGGCCTCGGGCGGGTGGGGGTGCTCGTGGCGCAGCGCTGCCTGGCGTTCGGGATGCGCCTCGTGGCCCACGACCCGTACGTGAGCCCCGAGCGGGCCCGCCAGCTCGGGGTGGAGCTCGTCGACAGCCCCGAGGCGCTCGTGGCCCAGGCCGACGTGCTCACCGTCCACCTGCCGAAGACCCCCGAGACGGTCGGGCTCGTCGACGCCGCGCTGCTGGCCCGGGCCAAGCCGGGGATGCGGATCGTGAACACGGCCCGGGGCGGCATCATCGACGAGGACGCCCTCGCCGAGGCGTTGCGGTCCGGGCACCTCGGGGGAGCCGCCCTCGACGTGTTCGCCACGGAGCCGACCACGAGCTCGCCGCTGTTCGGTTTCGACAACGTGGTGGTCACCCCCCACCTGGGTGCCTCGACGGTCGAGGCACAGGACAAGGCGGGCCAGACGATCGCGGAGCAGGTGATCCTCGCCCTGTCGGGACGGTTCGTGCCTTACGCGGTGAACCTGGCGACGACCGAGGCGAACGCCACCGTCGCCGCGTTCCTGCCGTTGGCCGAACGACTCGGCCGGCTGTTCGTGGCGCTGGCAGGTGGGGCGGTCGAGGTGCTGGAGATCACCTACGAGGGTCAGATCGCCGACTACGACTGCCGGGCGCTGACCCTCGCGGTGCTCAAGGGCGTCCTCACCCCGGTCGTCGACGAGCCGGTGACGTTCGTGAACGCCCCGCAGGTGGCCGCCGAACGGGGCGTGGTGGTACGGGAGACGAAGTCCACCACCGAACGGGACTACGTGAACCTCGTCGAGCTCGCCGGGACCGGGGCGGGCAGGTCCACCCAGGTGGCCGGCACCCTGTACGGCAAGCAGGAGGTCCCGCGGATCGTGTCGATCGACCACCACATCGTCGACCTCCCGCCCTCGAGCCACATGCTCATCGTCCGCAACGAGGACACCCCGGGCATGATCGGGCGGGTCGGGACGATCCTCGGCGAGGCCGGCATCAACATCGCCAACATGGACGTCGGTACCGGTCCGGGGGGCGACGCCGCGCTCATGGCCCTCTCGGTGGCCGAGCCGGTGCCGGAGGAGGTGGTGGCCCGCCTCCGGGCCCAGCCGGGCATCATCGACGCCCGGGCCATCGAGCTCGACTGAACCGGCTCAGGCGTCGCGGCGCAGCAGGTCCCGGATCTCGGTGAGGAGGCGGGCCTCGTCGCTGAGCCCGCCGTCGTCCTCGGGTGCCACCCGACGGAGCTGCTGGAGCCGGGTGAACAGGCGTACGACCACGAACACCGTGAAGGCGATGATGAGGAAGTTGAGGACCTGGGTGTCGAAGGTTCCGTAGCGGATCACCCCGTCGCCCACCGAGAAGGTGAGGTCGTTGAACGACGGTTGCCCGCCGATCGCGGCCAGGAACGGCAGGAGGACGTCGTTGGTGAGGCTCTGCACCACCGCGTTGAACGCCGCGCCGACGATCACCGCGACGGCCAGGTCCAGCACGTTGCCGCGCATGAGGAACTTCTTGAAGTCCTCGAGGAACGTCGTCACGGACCCTCCCTCGGTCATTCGGGTGGACCGGACCCTAGGTGCGGAATCCGCCGCAACGGTGGACCGGGCGGCGACGTCATCGGCGAGCGGCCCGGAACCCGTCGGCCTCGGCCGCGGTGGCGTCGAGGTAGCAGCGGTCCGGCCGGGTCCGCTCGTAGGAGGCGGCACCGGGGCGGTGGTAGATGCCGCTGGCCAGCTTCACCTTCACCGGGTGCGACGGCGGGCAGGTGCCGTCCACCGGCTCCACCCAGGGCGCGATGCCGGCGAGGTGCCCGTCGAGCTCGGGGCCGCCCTCGACCTCCATGCCGGGCGGGACACGCAGGTGCTCGACCGGGCGGGGCGGGGACGGGAACGGCTGGGGCTCGAACACCAGCCCGCGGGGGTCCGGCGTGGGGGTGCGCAGCACCCGCCGCAGCGCGAGCGCCACCGCCGCCGCGAGCGCCACCAGCAGGGTGCCCTTCCACCGGCGACCTCGCCTCACGGGGCGGCATCATCGCACGCGCGGTGACCGAGGTCTCATCCGGTGTCGTTGACGGCGCCGCCTCGGTGTGCGAGAATCCGCCGCCATGACCCGGAAGGACCGCATCCGGCAGCGACTGCTCCTTCCCTAGGGCGAGCACCACCGGTGCTCGCCGTGACCCTCTCGTGCCTGCGGGCCGAGAGGGTTTTTGCTTGACGGGACGCCCCGTGCGCCCGCGAACCACGAGGTGCGGAAAGGAACTCCGATGGACAGGGTGCTGATCTTCGACACGACGCTGCGGGACGGTGAGCAGTCGCCGGGCATCTCGCTGGACGTGGCCGAGAAGCTCGAGATCGCCGAGCAGCTGGCCCGCCTGGGCGTCGACGTGATCGAGGCCGGGTTCCCGATCGCCAGCCAGGGCGACTTCGACGCCGTCGAGGCCATCGCCAAGGGGGTGCACGGTCCGGTGATCGCCGCGCTGTCCCGGACCGGTTTCGCCGACATCGACCGGGCGTGGGAGGCCGTGCGCCACGCCGCCCGGCCCCGCCTGCACGTGTTCATCGCCACCTCCGAGATCCACATGCGCAAGAAATTGCGCATGACCCCCGAGCAGGTGAAGGCCGAGGCCGCCGCCGGGGTGGCCCGGGCCCGTTCCTACACCGCCGACGTGGAGTTCTCCCCCGAGGACGGCTATCGATCCGACCCCGAGTTCATGTGCGAGGTCTGCCAGATCGCGGTGGACGCCGGGGCCACCACCCTCAACATCCCCGACACCGTGGGGTACGCGGTACCCGAGGACTACGCCCGGCTCATCGCCTACGTGCGCGAGCAGGTTCGAGGGGACTACGTGCTCTCCACGCACTGCCACGACGACCTGGGTCTGGCGGTGGCGAACTCCCTGGCCGGGGTGCAGGCCGGGGCCCGGCAGGTGGAGTGCGCGGTCAACGGGCTCGGCGAGCGGGCCGGCAACGCCGCCCTCGAAGAGGTGGTGATGGCGCTGCGCACCCGCAGCGACGCGTTCGGGAACCTCGGGACCGGCATCCGGACCGAGGAGCTGGCCCGCACCTCGCGGCTGGTCTCCCGCCTCACCGGCTACCCGGTGCAGTACAACAAGGCGGTCGTCGGCCGCAACGCGTTCGCGCACGAGAGCGGGATCCACCAGCACGGGGTGCTCTCGGACCGCGAGACCTACGAGATCATCGACGCCGCGACCGTGGGGCAGACCGCGGCGCAGATCGTGCTCGGGAAGCACTCCGGTCGGCACGCCTTTGCCGATTCGCTGCGGCGCATGGGCCTGTCGCTGTCGGGCGACGCACTGAACCAGGCGTTCGCCCGTTTCAAGGAGCTGGCCGACCGCAAGGTGCAGATCACCGAGGCCGACCTCGAGGCGATCGTCGCCGAGGAGCTCGGCGCCGGGGCCGTGCACCGGTTCGGCCTCGTCGACCTCGACGTGGCCGGCGGCACCCGCCACACCCCCACGGCCACGGTCGTGGTGGCCGACGGGTCGAGCCGCCGGGAGGCGACCGCCACGGGCAACGGGATGATCGACGCGGCGATCGAGGCCCTGGCCGAGGCGACCGGGGTGCGGGGCACCCTCACCGATTTCAACGTCTCCTCGGTCACCTCCGGCGGCGACGCGCTCGGCGACGTGGTGGTGCAGCTGGAGGTCGACGGGCTGCGGGCCTCGGGCCGGGGTGTGGCCACCGACGTCGTGGAGGCCGCGGCCCGTGCCTACGTGGGGGCGGTGAACAAGATCGTGCGTCTGCGCGAACAGCCGGTCGATCGTCACGGCGACGTCGGTCCCTGACCCGGCCCCGAGGCCGGCGGCCGCGCCGCGGCGTGCCATCATCGATGCGTGTCCACGACCACCGGATCCCCGGTCGCCCCGCCCGGCTGGTACGCCGACCCGTGGCGGCAGGCGTCGTGGCGGTGGTGGGACGGCACCGCCTGGACCGGCTGGACCGACGCGGTCTACCCGGTGCCCGTACCGGTCGGTCCCCGCCCCGGATCCGACGGCCGCCCGGAGATCCGGGCCGGGGGGACCGCAGCCCTCGGGTTCGTGGCCGGGATCGTGCTGGCGGTGGCCTTCACCCTGCCGTTGGCCGCCGCCGGGGTCTCGCTCACGAGCCCCTGGCTGGTGCTGGCGTCGACGCTGGGGCTGTGGACGGGCCTGATCGGGGCGTGCGTGGTGGCGGTGCGCCGCCGGGGCACCGGCCGGCTCTCCGACCTGGGTCTCCTGCGACTCCGGGTTCCGGACGTGGGGATCGGGGTGGCGGCGGGGATCGGGCTGGTGATGGCGGTCGCCGCCCTCACCGCACTCATCTCCTGGGCGGTGCCGGACGCCCTGCCCCGGGGACGGGAAGACCTCGTGGCCCCGATCCGCGAGGGGGGTGTCGCCGGCGCGGTGATCGTCGCCCTCATCGCCGCGCTGGGTGCCCCGTTCGTGGAGGAGCTCTACTTCCGGGGCCTGCTGCAGGGGATCCTCGTCGCCCGGTTCGGCCCCGGGTTCGGGTTGGTCGCCCAGGCGGTGCTGTTCGCGCTCGTGCACCTGAGCCCCGACGCGGGGACCGGGAACTTCGGGATCCTGGCGGTGATCACGCTGGTCGGCCTCACCCTCGGCGTGCTCCGCCGCCGCACCGGGCGGCTCGGCGCGGGGATCGTCACCCACGCCGTGTACAACGCAATCCTCGTCGGCGCGCTCATCGCCACCACCTGAGGCGCCTCAGGGCCGCACCGACGGCAGCCACGCCGGGCGGCGGGCTTCGTAGTCGGCGATCTCGGCCTCGAAGCGTTCGGTGAGGCCGATGTCGTCGAGCCCGGCGAGGAGGCGCTCGCGTTCGTGGTCGTCGAGGGTGAACGGCTCGTCGAGCCCGATCGCCGGGACGCGTACCCGACGGGCCTCGACGTCGACGATCACCTCGGTGGCCGGGTCGGTCGCCACCCGGTCCATGATCCGCTCCGCCACCGTGGCGGTCACCGTGGCCGGGACCAGGCCCTGCTTCAGGGCGTTGGTGCGGAAGATGTCGGCGAACCGGGGGGAGATCACCGCCCGGAACCCGTAGTCCCACAGCGCCCACACCGCGTGCTCCCGGGACGAACCGGTGCCGAAGTTCGGGCCGGCGACCAGGATCGTGGCCCCCGCATGGACCGGCCGGTTCAGGACGAAGTCGGGGTCCTCGCGCCATTCGGAGAACAGGCCCTCCCCGAAGCCGGTGCGCTCGATGCGCTTCAGCCAGTCGGAGGGGATGATCTGGTCGGTGTCGACGTCGGAGCGCCGCAGCGGCACGGCCCGTCCGACCACCCGGTGGACCGGTTCCATCACGCGGTCCCCCCGTCCAGGTCGCCCGGTGCGGCGAGGTGCCCGGCCACCGCGCTCGCCGCGGCCACGGGCGGGGACACGAGGTGGGTGCGCCCGCCCCTACCCTGGCGCCCCTCGAAGTTGCGGTTGCTGGTGGAGGCGCAGCGCTGCCCGGGGGCGAGCTTGTCGGGGTTCATGGCCAGGCACATCGAGCAGCCCGGGTCGCGCCACTCGAAGCCGGCCTGGAGGAAGACCCGGTCGAGGCCCTCGGCCTCGGCCTGCGCCTTCACCGCCGCCGAGCCCGGCACCACCAGCGCCTGCACCCCGGGCGCCACCCGCCGGCCGGCCGCGACCCGGGCCGCGGCCCGCAGGTCCTCGATCCGCGCGTTCGTGCACGAGCCGATGAACACCACGTCCACCCGCACGTCGCGCATCGGGGTTCCGGGCCGCAGGTCCATGTAGCGCAGGGCCCGGGCCGCGGCCTCCCGGCGGTCGGGGTCGTCGAACGCGTCGGGGTCGGGAACCACGCCGTCGATCGTGGTGACCTGGGCCGGGTTGGTGCCCCAGGTGACCGAGGGGCGGACGGTGGCGGCGTCGATGCGGACCTCCCGGTCGAAGGTCGCGTCCGGGTCGGTGGGCAACCGCCGCCAGTCGTCGAGCGCCTGCTCCCAGGCTGCCCCGCGCGGGGAGAAGGGCCGACCTTCGAGATAGGCGAAGGTCACGTCGTCGGGGGCGACGAGCCCGGCCCGGGCGCCGGCCTCGATCGACATGTTGCAGACGGTCATCCGGCCCTCCATCGACAGGGCGCGGATCGCCTCACCGCGGTACTCGATGATCGTGCCGATCCCGCCGCCGGTACCGAGGGCGGCGACGATTGCGAGCACCAGGTCCTTGGCGGTGACGTCCTCCGGCAGGGTGGGTTCGACGGTGACGGCCATCGTCGCCGGACGCCGCTGGGGGAGGGTCTGGGTGGCGAGCACGTGCTCGACCTCACTGGTGCCGATCCCGAAGGCCAGGGCCCCGAACGCACCGTGGGTCGAGGTGTGGCTGTCGCCGCAGACGATCGTCATCCCGGGTTGGGTGAGGCCCTGCTCGGGTCCGATGACGTGCACGATGCCCTGACCGGGATCCCCCATGCCGTGGTGGCGGATCCCGAACTCGGCGCAGTTGCGGGCGAGGGCCTCGACCTGGCGCCGGCTCACGGGATCGGCGATCCCACCGTCGAGCCCGGTGGTCGGCACGTTGTGGTCGGCGGTGGCGATCGTGAGGTCGGGTCGGCGGACCCGTCGCCCGGCGAGGCGCAGCCCCTCGAAGGCCTGCGGGGAGGTCACCTCGTGCACCAGGTGCAGGTCGATGTACAGCAGGTCGGGCTCACCCGGTGCCGAGCGCACCACGTGGCGTTCCCAGATCTTGTCGCACAGGGTCGTTCCCATCCGACCCCCACGATACGGGCCGCCGCGCCGCCCGACCCGTCCCCTGCAGGCACCGACCTGCGGTGCGTGAGCGTTCACCTCCGGGAAACGCCACGGTAACGGGCCGTCGCTACGGTCCGGCCGATGCGGCCCGGGCCCGGCGTCCCGCCGCCGGCGCCAGAGCGCGTCGCGCTCGTGGAGTGGCCGGCGGAACGCGTACGACTCGCAGACCTGCGGGCCGGGGGTCGGCCGCGGCTGCTCGTCGTGCGCGACGGGCCGCCGCCGGCGGTGACGGACCCCCTCGAGGACTGGGTGCGCCTCCCCGCCTCCGAGGCCGACGTCGCGGCCCGGATGGCCACGCTGGCCGCCCGGGCCGCCGGCGGGGCGGCCCGGCCCCGGCTCG
>CALEDW010000072.1 GCA_937949585.1 uncultured Acidimicrobiia bacterium | reverse complement strand
GGGGCAAGCTGCTGTGCTGCGACACCGACGGCGGTGGCGCCACCCTCGGGCTGCACCTGGGGATGAGCGGCCGGGTGGTGATCGACGGCGTCGCCGCCGGCGACCCGCTGCGCTACGCCGCCGACGGCGAGCGGCCGGATTGGGTTCGGGTCGAGCTGCGCTTCGCCGACGGCGGGTCGCTCGGGATCCGCGACCCCCGCCGCCTGGGCTCGGTGCGACTCGATCCGGACGAGGAACGCCTCGGGATCGACGCCTTCTCGCTGCGCCTCGGCGATCTGCGGTCGGTGCTGGCCGGGCGCCGGGCGCCGCTGAAGGCCGTGCTCATGGATCAGACCGCCGTCGCCGGGCTCGGCAACCTGCTCGTCGACGAGGTGTGCTTCCGGGCCGGGATCGACCCGGCCCGGCCCGCCGCCTCGCTGGACCCCGACGAACGGCGCCGGCTCGCCCGGGCGGTGCGCACCACACTGGCCGTGCTGGGCCGGCGGGGCGGCTCCCACACCGGCGACCACACCGGCGCCCGTACGCCGGGTGGGCGCTGTCCTCGGGACGGTGCCGAGATGGTGCGCCGCCGGGTGGCCGGGCGCACCACCTGGTCGTGCCCGCAGCACCAGCGCTAGGAGGCGCCACGGGGGTTGTGGGAGGGCCCCGGGATCGGCTACCCTGTCGGCCGATGCCGGTCGGAACCGTCGTCCTCGTAGGCCACTAGCGCACGGCACGCACCCGCGTCCCGTGCGCCCACCCCTCGCCGCGGCGAGGGGTTTTTCGTGCCCGGGGGCGGACCGGCGGTCACCGGGCGCAGCGATAGGTGTCCCGCCGGTCCGGAACCGAGGAACCCGCCCATGCAGCTCACCGGGGCCCAGGCCCTCATCCGCAGCCTCGAGATGGAAGGCGTGGAGGTCATGTTCGGCCTCCCCGGCGGGGCGATCCTGCCCGTCTACGACCCCCTCATCGAGTCGTCGATCCGCCACATCCTCGTCCGCCACGAGCAAGGCGCCGGGCACATGGCCGAGGGCTATGCCCACGCCACCGGCCGGCCCGGCGTGGCGATGGTCACCAGTGGCCCCGCGGCCACGAACATCGTCACGCCGCTGTGCGACGCCTACATGGACTCCGTCCCGATCGTGGTGATCACCGGGCAGGTCCCCTACGCGGTGATCGGCAGCGATGCCTTCCAGGAGTGCGACACGCTGGGGATCACCATGCCGGTCACGAAGCACAACTGGCTGGTCACCGACGCCGCCGACATCCCCCGCATCGTCAGGGAGGCGTTCCACGTCGCCACCACCGGCCGGCCCGGGCCGGTGCTCATCGACGTGCCGAAGGACATCTCCAACGCCACGATGGACTGGTACTGGCCCGAGCACGTCGACCTGCCGGGCTACAAGCCCAACCTCAAGGGCCACCCGAAGATGATCAAGGAGGCGGCCCGCCTCGTCGCCGCCGCCCGGCGCCCGGTGATCTACGCCGGCGGCGGGATCCTCAAGGCCCGGGCCGCGGAGGCGCTGCGGGAGTTCGCCGAGACCACCGGTATCCCCGTGGTGACCACCCTCATGGCGAGGGGTGCGTTCCCGGACCGTCACCCCCAGGCGCTGGGGATGCCGGGGATGCACGGCAACTACACGGCGGTGACCGCCATGCAGCGCGCCGACCTGCTCATCACCCTCGGTGCCCGCTTCGACGACCGGGTCACCGGCAAGGTCAGCGCGTTCGCCCCCGAGGCGAAGGTGATCCACGCCGACGTCGATCCCGCCGAGCTCGGCAAGGTGCGCCGTCCCGACGTGCCGATCGTGGGCGACTGCCGCAATGTGATCGAGGGGCTCACCAAGGCGGTGCGGTCCGAGTACGCCCGCGGCGAACGACCCGATCTCGGGCCGTGGTGGGAGCAGATCCGCCGCTGGCAGGCCGAGCACCCCGTCCGGTACGAGCAGCACGAGGAGGGACCGCTCAAGCCGCAGTTCTGCATCGAGATGCTGCGCGACCACACCCCCGAGGACACCATCGTCGTCAGCGGGGTCGGTCAGCACCAGATGTGGGCGAGTCAGCTCTGGCGGTTCGACCACCCCTACACCTGGGTGAACTCCGGGGGGCTCGCCACGATGGGCTTCGCGGTGCCGGCCGCCATCGGCGCCAAGGTCGGCAAGCCCGAGCGGATGGTGTGGGCGATCGACGGGGACGGCTGCTTCCAGATGACCGCCCAGGAGCTCGTGACGGCGACGGCGGAGCGGATCCCGGTGAAGGTGGCGATCCTCAACAACGCCTATTTGGGGATGGTCCGCCAGTGGCAGGAGCTCTTCTACGAGGAGCGGTACAGCGAGGTGTACCTGTCCCCCGACCTGCCCGACTACGTCCGGTGGGCGGAGGCGATGGGCTGCGTCGGGTTCCGGGTGGAGCACGCCGAGGACGTGGTTCCCACCATCGAGAAGGCGAACGAGATCGACGATCGCCCGGTGGTGATCGACTTCCGGGTCGACTACCGCGAGAAGGTGTACCCCATGGTGCCGGCCGGCGCGTCGAACGACGACATCATCCTCGGTCCCGAGACCGACCGGCCGGGAGGGCGGTGAACGTGAACGGGGTGCAGCACCACATCCTCAGCGTCCTGGTGGAGAACCGCTTCGGTGTGCTCTCCCGGGTGGCCGGCCTCTTCTCCCGCCGGGGCTACAACATCTACTCGCTGGCGGTGAGCCCGACCGAGGACGAGCGCTACTCCCGGATGACGATCGTGGTGGACGGGGAGAGTGCCCCGATCGAGCAGGTCACCAAGCAGCTCAACAAGCTCATCCCCGTCATCAAGATCAACGAGCTGCCGGCCGCCGACGCGGTGGAGCGCGAGCTCATGCTCGTGACGGTGCGGGCCGACGGGGCGTTCCGCTCGCAGGTGACCGAGCTGGCCTCGATCTTCGAGGCCAAGATCCTCGACGTCGGCTACGAGGCCATGACCCTCATGGTGGCCGGCGCGCCCGACAAGCTCGACGCGATGACCGAGCTGCTCGCACCGTTCGGGATCGTCGAGCTGCAACGCACCGGCCGAATCGCCCTGCCGAAGCTCAGCCGCGAGCCGAGCAAACTGAAGCTCGTGCGGACCAAGGGCGCCTGAGCTCACGCCGCCGCGGCGGGGCCCGTGCGCACCGATGCCGAGACCACCGGGGCCCCGGGGGAAGGAGATGCCGTGCCCGCCACGATCTACTACGACGACGACGCCGACCTCGGCCTGCTCGCCGACCGGAAGGTGGCGGTGCTCGGCTACGGGTCGCAAGGGCACGCCCACGCCCTGAACCTGCTGGAGTCCGGCATCGACGTGCGCGTCGGGCTGCGGGAAGGCTCGTCGTCGCGGGCCAAGGCCGAGGAGGCCGGCCTGCGGGTGGTGCCGGTCGCCGAGGCGGTGGACGAGGCCGACGTGACGATGGTGCTGCTGCCCGACACCGAGCAGCGTCGCGTGTTCGAGGCCGAGATCTCCGGTCGTCTGCGCCCCGGCGATTCGCTGGCCTTTGCGCACGGGTTCAACATCCACTTCGGCCAGATCACCCCCCCGGACGACGTCGACGTGTGGATGATCGCCCCGAAGGGCCCCGGGCACCTGGTGCGACGTACGTTCGAGGAGGGCGGCGGGGTCCCGGCCCTGGTGGCGGTGGCCAAGGACGCCACCGGGCGGGCCCGGCAGACCGCCCTGGCCTACGCCAAGGGGATCGGTGCCACCCGGGCCGGCGTGTTGGAGACCACCTTCGCCGAAGAGACCGAGACCGACCTGTTCGGTGAGCAGGTGGTCCTCTGCGGCGGGCTCGTGGCCCTGATCCTGGCCGGGTTCGAGACGCTGGTGGAGGCGGGCTACCAGCCCGAGTCGGCGTACTTCGAGACCCTGCACGAGGTGAAGCTCATCGTGGATCTCATCTACGAGGGCGGGATCGCCAACATGCGGTACTCGATCTCCGACACCGCCGAGTACGGGGACATGACCCGCGGCCCGCGCATCATCACCGACGCCACCCGCGCCGAGATGCGCCGCATCCTCGACGAGATCCGCTCGGGGGCGTTCGCCGAGGAGTGGATCGCCGAGCACGAGGCCGGGCGCCCGACGTTCAACCGCCTGCGGGCCGAGGCCCGTCGCCACCCCATCGAGGAGGTCGGGGCCCGGCTCCGGGCGATGATGCCCTGGATCGGCGCCGGCCGGGCCCGCCCGCAGGACGTCTCGGGGGGCTGAGCCCCGTCTCCGCCGGCTGCCCGCCGCCCGCCCCCGTACCCTGCGGGCGATGGATGCGACGCTCCTCGCCGCCGCGGCCGGCAGCGGGTACCTGCTCGGGACGGTCCCGTCGGCCGACCTCGTCGCCCGGTGGGTCCACCGTCGGCGGCGGGGATCGGATCGGGGTGGCACCAAAGCGGTGGATCTGCGCCGGGCCGGCAGCGGTAATCCCGGTGCCCTCAACGCCTACCGCACCCTCGGGCGGCTCCCGGGTGCGGTGGTGCTGGTCGGCGACGCCGCCAAGGGGGTCGTGGCCGGGGGTGCGTGGCTGCTGGCCGCCGGATCCACCGCGGCCCAGGTCGCGCTGGTCGGCGCGATCGTCGGGCACTGCTACCCGGTCTGGTCGCGCTTCGCCGGCGGCAAGGGGGTGGCCACCGCCGCCGGTGGGATCCTGGCGCTGTTCCCGGCCTCGGTCCCGGTGAGCTTCGCCGCCGGGGTGCTGGCGGCGCGCCTGACGCGGCGGGCGACCGCCGCCATGCAGGTCGCGGTCGTGGCCTGGCTCGGCGCCGCCGGGTGGTGGTGGGCGGCGGACTGGCCCAACCTGTGGGGGGTCGCGCCCGGGCCCGGGCTCGTCGCCACCGCGGCGGCCGGATCTGCC
>CALEDW010000071.1 GCA_937949585.1 uncultured Acidimicrobiia bacterium | reverse complement strand
GCCCGCCCGTGCGGCTGCGCTGAGGCGCCCGCCCGTGCGGCTGCGCTGAGGCGCCCGCCCGTGCGGCTGCGCTGAGGCGCCCGCGCCGATCAGCCCGCGCCGATCAGCCTGCCTCCTCCGCCCCGCCGCCTGAGACCCCGTCGCCACCACCCGAGGCCGAGGACGGGGGTGGGCCGGTGGTGGCGGCCGTTCCGCTCACGGGCCGTCGCAGGTCAGGGGCGCCGACGCCGCACCGGTCCTCTCCGTCGTGGTCGGGGCCCGTTGTGCCCGGGCAAGGTTCAGGCCGTCGCGCCCGGCGGGCCGGTGTCGCCCCGGGCGCCGCCGATCTGCACGAACGCGAGGCGGGCGTCGGCGAGCGCGGCGCGCAGCGCCCCGTCGTGGGGCGCGAGCCGCTCACCGAGCCCCTCGACGAGCGTGCCCATCGCGTCGATGGCGAGGCGCGCGGCGTCGAGGGAGCCGCCGCGGCCGGTCCGGACGGCCGAGAGGTGCACGAGGGCGAGCTCGCGCAGCTGGACGGCGAGCTCGGCCACCACCTGGGGCATCGGGGTGGCCAGCACCGTTTCCAGCGCCCGGCGCACCTCCTCCGCCTCAGCGGTGCCGGCCGTCCCACCGGTTCCGTGAGCGCGTCCACCCGCCGGACGCTCCCGATGGGCCTCGGCGGCGTCTCCCCCAGGATGGCCCTGCGGGCCGGGGGCCGGCGGACCGCCGGCGGTGGGCTGCGTGCTACCGACGGGCTTCTCCCCGTAGGGCGTCCACAGCGTGCTCATCGGCTGGTATCCTCCCGCGCACAACTCAGGGAAGTGGGCGATGCCCGAGGTCGCGACGGTACCGGTCGCCGCCGAGGGTGGGCGTCCCACCCGGCCGCATCGCAGCGAGCCAGGGTCGTCGGGCCGGGGTCGCGCAGACCCCCGTCGCGGCGGGCGCACACCGGCGTCCGCCGCCGTCGCGTCCCGGGGCCCTCGGCAGCGGCGCGGGCGGGTGGGACCACTGCTCTGGGGAGTGGCCGGGCCCGCCTGGTCACGGACCGGATCCTCGAGGAAGGTGGTGGACGTATCGCAACGACCGAGGCCAGGATCAACGACCGTATCCGTGCCCGGGAGGTGCGGCTCATCTCCGAGACGGGCGAGCAGCTCGGGGTGGTGCCGTTGCCGGAGGCGCTGGCGGTGGCCCGGGAACGAGAGCTCGATCTCGTGGAGGTCGCCCCGAACGCCAGCCCGCCGGTGTGCCGGATCATGGACTACGGCCGCTGGCAGTACGAGCAGGAACAGCGGCGCAAGGAGTCCCGCCGGAAGGCCACGAACGTGGTCATCAAGGAGATGAAGTTCCGGCCCAAGATCGACGAGCACGACTACGAGACCAAGATGAAGCACGTGCAGCGCTTCCTGGCCGAGGGCAACAAGGTGAAGCTGACGATCATGTTCCGGGGCCGGGAGGTCGCCCATCCGGAGCTCGGCCTGCGGATCCTGGAGCAGATCGCCTCCGACGTCGCCGACCTGGCGGTCGTCGAGTCGGCTCCACGGCAGGACGGCCGCAACATGACGATGGTGCTGCACCCGACCCGCCGGGCCCGCCCGGGCCGGTCCCGCCCGGCCGACGACGCGGCCCGGACCGGGGCACCGGCGGCCGACGGGCTCGACCGGGCGGGGACGAACGCAGCGACGACGGCGGTGGGCGAGGCGGCCGTGCCCGCCGAGCAGGTGGTCGGCTGAGCGAGGCGGGACCGGCAGGGAGCGCCGGTGACGGGCCGGGAACGCCGGCCGGAGCGAGCACTGCTGAGAGAGCGCACGGAACGGAGTGGGTGAGATGCCGAAGACGAAGACGCACCGCGGCGCGGCGAAACGGTTCCGGGTCACGGGGACCGGCCGGATCCTGCGTCGGAAAGGGAACCGCTCCCACCTGCTCGAGAAGAAGTCGACGCGGCGCACCCGCCGGTTGGCGCGGGCCGGTGAGGTGACCGGGGGTCGCCGCCGCCACGTCGAGCGGCTGCTCGGGCGCCGCTGACATCGCGGCCCGCCGCCGGACGCCCACCGGAGCGGGCCGCCACGACACCGGCCGCCGCGCAGGCGGCCGCCACACGGGGAGGCACGCGATGGCACGGGTGAAGCGATCCGTCCACGGCCGCAAGCACCGGCGGGCGGTGCTGCGCGCCGCCGAGGGCTACTCGGGATCCCGCAGCCGCCACTTCCGCAAGGCGAACGAGCAGGTGATGCACTCGGGGCAGTACGCCTACCGGGACCGCCGGGCCCGCAAGGGCGAGTTCCGCCGCCTGTGGATCGTGCGGATCAATGCCGCGTGCCGCGAGGAGGGCATCTCGTACTCCCGCTTCATCGCGGGGCTGCGCGCCGCCGAGGTGGTCGTCGACCGGAAGATCCTCGCCGACCTCGCCGTGCGCGACCGCCCCGCGTTCGCCGCCCTCGTGCGCACCGCCCGGGAGGCGCTGCCGGCCGCGTGAGCGGCGTGACCCTCACCGCCCGTCTCGGAGCCGGCCACCGCGAGACCCGCCGCCTGCGGGACCTGCTGCGCGACCCGAGGGCACGCCGGGAGGAGCGCCGGGTGGTGCTCGAAGGTCTGCGGGTGATCCACGGGGCCCTGGCCCGGGGCGCCGTGATCGAGTCCCTCTACCTCGGCCCCGACGGGGAGCGCGCCTTCGCCCGGCTCGTCACCGGCCTGCCTCCCGGGGTGCGGCTCGTCGGGCTGCGCGACGGCGTGCTGGAGCGCATCGGCACGGTGCAGACCCCCCAGCCGGTGCTCGCCGTCGCCGAGGTGCCGTCCTGGCCCCACCCGGCCGACTGGCGGACCGACCGCCCGGTGCTCGTCACCGCCGGGGTGTCGGACCCGGGCAACCTCGGGACGCTGCTGCGCTCCGCCGAGGCCGCCGGGGCCGCAGGGGTAGTCTGCGCCGCCGGCGTCGACGTGCGCAGCCCCAAGGTGGTGCGGGCGTCGGCCGGCGCGTTCTTCGGCATCCCGATCCGCGAGGTGGACGACGTGACTGGCGAGCGGCTGGCACCCCTGCGCGATGCGCTCGGGGCGCGCCGGTGGTGGGCGGCGATGGCCGGCGCCGGGCGGCCGTTCGAGGAGGCCGACCTCACCGGCGGGCCGGTGGTGGTCGTCGGCTCCGAGGCGCACGGACTGCCCCCCGCGGTGTCGGGGCTCTGCGACGACCGCTGCCACATCCCGATGGAGAGCGCCGTCGAGGGCGCCGCCGAGAGCCTCAACGTCGGGGTCGCCGGCTCGGTGCTGCTCTTCGAGGCCGCCGCCCAGCGCCGTCGCCGATCCCGCCTCCGCAACGCCTCGGGGACCGACCGGTGAGTGACACCACCACCTCGGGCGCGGCGACCTCGGGTGCCACCGACGGCGTCGCCACCGGTGCGAGCGTCGCCACCGTCGATCTCGACGCGGCGCGGGCCGAGGCCCTCGCGGCGATCGCCGCCACCGCTCCCGGTGACGCCGACGCGCTCGACGCCCTGGAACGCCGGTACCTGGGACGGCGCACCTCGGTCGCGGCCCGGGCCAAGGAGGCGATCAAGGACCTGCCGCCGGCGGCCCGCCCCGAGGCGGGCCGGGCGCTCAGCGCCTTCACCGCCGAGATCCGGGCCGCCCTCGACGCCCGCCGGGCGGGGCCGGTCCCCGCCCCGGTCGGCCCGCCGCCGCTCGACCTCACCGCCGGGGGGCACGGTCGCCGGCGCGGGCACCTGCACCTGGTCACCCAGACCCGCCGGGCCCTCGAGGACGTGTTCTGCGGGATGGGCTACGAGGTGGTCGAGGGCCCCGAGGTGGAGGACGACTGGCACAACTTCGAGGCGCTGAACATCCCGCCCGGGCATCCCGCCCGGGCCATGCAGGACACGCTGTACGTGAACCTCGGCGAGCCGGAGCAGGTGCTGCTGCGCACCCACACCTCCCCCGTGCAAGTGCGGGTGATGCAGGCCCGCCGGCCGCCGATCTACGTGGTGGTGCCGGGGCGCGTCTACCGCAACGAGACGCTCGACGCCCGGCACTCCCCGGTGTTCCACCAGCTCGAGGGCCTCGCCGTCGACCGGCACATCACCTTCGGGGACCTCGCCGGCACGATCGAGGCGTTCGTCTCCGCCTTCTTCGGGCGGCCGGTGCGCTCGCGGCTGGCGCCGTCGTACTTCCCGTTCACCGAGCCGTCGGCCGAGTTCGCGGCCGAGTGCGTGTTCTGCGACGGGGCGGGCTGCCGGGTCTGCTCGCACACCGGCTGGATCGAGCTCGGCGGCTGCGGGCTCGTCGACCCCAACGTGTTCGCCGCCGTGGGTATCGACCCGGAGCGCTGGTCGGGCTTCGCCTTCGGTTTCGGGTTGGAGCGCGTGGCGATGCTGCGCCACGGGGTGGAACCGATCAAGACCTTCTTCGAGAACGACCTGCGGTTCCTGAGCGCGTACTGAGGTCCGCCTGAGAGATCACCTGAGGGAGATCACCCGCCGTGCGTGTCCCGCTGTCCTGGGTCCGTGAGTTCACGCCGATCGAGGCCGAACCGCGGGCCGTCGCCGAGGCGCTCGACCAGCTCGGCCTCGAGGTCGACGCGGTGGAGGACCTGGGCGCGGAGCTCGGCGGCGTGGTCGTCGCCCGGGCCCTCGACGTGCGCCGCCACCCCGACGCCGACCGCCTCTCGCTCGTGGCGCTCGACACCGGCGCCGGGGTCGTGCAGGTGGTGTGCGGCGCCACGAACGTCACCCCGGGGATGACGGTGCCGTGGGCCCCGCCCGGTGTGCAGCTCCCCGGGGGGATCCGCCTCGAGGCCCGAACGATCCGGGGGCAGCGCTCCGAGGGGATGCTCTGCTCGGCCGCCGAGCTGGGGATCGGCGACGACCACGCCGGGATCCTCGCCCTGGACGACACCCTGGAGCCCGGCACCGACCTGCGGGAGGCACTCGGGCTCGACGACGTGGTCCTGGAGCTGTCGATCACCCCGAACCGTCCCGACGCGATGTCGATCGTCGGTGTCGCCCGTGAGCTCGCCGCCCGCTTCGGCACCCCGCTGCGGGTCCCCGACCCGCAACCCCGGCCCGACCCGGACCTGGGGCCCACCGCGGAGCTGGTGAGCGTCGAGGTCGAGGCACCCGAGCGGGCGCCGCGCTTCACCGCCCGCTACGTGCGGGTCCGGACCGGTCCGTCGCCGGCATGGTTGGCCCGCCGGTTGCGCCTGGCCGGGGTGCGCAGCATCTCCAACGTCGTCGACGTGACGAACTACGTGCTGATCGAGCGGGGCCAGCCTCTCCACGCCTTCGACCTCGCGCACCTCGCGGGGCGGGGCCTGGTGGTGCGCCTGGCGGCCCCCGGCGAGACGATCACCACCCTCGACGGCGTCGAGCGGGAGCTCACCGCCGAGGACCTGCTGGTCTGCGACGCAGAGCGCCGCCCGCAGGCGATCGCGGGGATCATGGGCGGGGCCGAGGCCGAGGTCCGGCCCGACACGGCCGAGATCCTGCTCGAGGCGGCCTACTTCGCCCCGATGGGCATCGCCCGCACCTCCAAGCGGCTCGGGTTGCGCACCGAGTCCAGCGCCCGCTTCGAGCGGGGGATCGACCCGAACGGGGTGCTCAGCGGCAGTGCACGCGCCGCCGAACTGCTCGCCGAGGTCGCAGACGCCTCGACGGCGCCCGAGCCGATCGACCGCTACCCGCAGCCGATCCGACCGGCCCGCCTCCGGCTGCGCACCGCCCGGGTGAACGCGCTGCTGGGCACCGACCTCGACGACGGGGCGGTGCGGGACGCGCTCGACCCCCTGGGCTTGACGGTGGCCCCCACCGGCGAGGCCGGGGTGGCCGAGGTGGAGGTCCCGACGTTCCGGCCCGACCTGGAGCGCGAAGTCGACCTGGTCGAGGAGGTCGCCCGCCGTATCGGCCTCGACACGATCCCCCGCACCCGTCCCGACACCTCCGCGCAGGTCGGCGGGCTCACCGCGACGCAGCGGGAGCACCGGGCGCTGGCCGACGCCTGCGTCGGTCTCGGCCTCGCCGAGGCGATGACGATTCCGCTGCTCGGCCCCCGGGCGCTGGAGGCCTTCGGCCTGCCGACCCAGGGGTGGGTGGAGGCCACGAACGCGCTCCGGGCGGACGAGCCGATCCTGCGCCCGGCGATCCTGCCCGGCCTG
>CALEDW010000070.1 GCA_937949585.1 uncultured Acidimicrobiia bacterium | reverse complement strand
GGCGCCGCCGGTGCACCCGGGCGCGACCACCGCGGTCGCCTTCGCCCGGGCCCAGCTCGGCAAGCCCTACCGGTTCGCGGCCGCCGGCCCCGACGCCTACGACTGCTCCGGCCTCACGATGGCGGCATGGGCCGCGGCCGGGGTGCGCATGCCGCACTACTCGGGGGCGCAGGCCCGTCTGTTCCCGAAGGTGACCTGGGCCCAGCTGCAGCCCGGCGACATCGTCGTCTTCTACCCCGACTACCACCACGTCGGGATCTACATCGGCGGCGGCCAGATGATCCACGCCCCCCACACCGGCGCGGTGGTCTCGGTCGCCACCGCCTGGCGCGAGACGTTCCAGTTCGGCGTCCGCCCCCGGTGAGCCGGCGGCCATGCCCGGTGCCGCTCGCCCGTGGCCCCGGCCGCGTGGTAGGCATCGCCGGTGACCGCCACGGTCCACCTCGTCGACGGAACCTACGAGCTCTTCCGCCACTTCTTCGCCGTGCCGTCCCGCCGCGACGCTCGCGGCGTCGAGCTGGGTGCGGCCCGGGCGGTCGCCGGATCGCTGCTGCGGCTGCTCGAGGAGGGTGCCACCCACGTGGGGGTCGCCACCGACCACGTGATCGAATCGTTCCGCAACGACCTCTGGCCCGGGTACAAGACCTCGGCCGGGATCGACCCGGCGCTGCTCGGGCAGTTCGGGCCGCTCGAGGACCTGCTGGCCGCACTGGGCTTCACGGTGTGGCCGATGACCGACCTCGAGGCGGACGACGCCCTGGCCGGCGCGGCGGCGCTCGCCGACGCGGATCCCGGGGTCCACGAGGTCCTCATCCTGACCCCCGACAAGGACCTCGCCCAGTGCGTGCGGGGCCACCGTGTCGTGCAGGTCGACCGGCGTCGGGGCGAGCGCCGCGACGAGGACGGGGTGCGGGAGCGGTTCGGGGTGGCGCCGGAGAGCATCCCCGACTGGCTGGCCCTGGTCGGCGACGGCGCCGACGGCTTCCCCGGCCTGCCCGGATGGGGCCCGAAGGCGGCCTCGGCGGTGCTGGGCCGGTACGGACACCTCGAGGCCGTGCCGGCCGACCCCGGCGACTGGCAGGTCTCGGTGCGGAGCGCGGCGCGCCTGGCCGCCACGCTGGTCGAGCGGCGCGACGACGCCGAACTGTTCCGTACGCTCGCGACCCTGCGGCTCGATTCGCCCGTCGGTGAGGTTGCGCAGTGGCGGTGGCGTGGCCCCACACCCGAGTTGGACCGATGGGCCGCCCGGCTCGGCGATGCGGAACTGGTCCGGCGGGCAGAGGCCCTCGCGGCGGCGCGGGGAGGCTGAGGGCGGCCGCCGGCCGCCGGGGTGACGGCCGGGGGAGGGGAGGTTCCGAGCATGGGGGAGCTGCAGGGGCGGAGGGCGCTGGTGACCGGCGGCGGCCGGGGGATCGGACGGGCGATTGCCGTCGCGCTGGCCCGAGCCGGTGCCGACGTGGCGATCACCTGGCGGCGCGACGAGGACGCCGCCGCGGCGACCACCGCCGAGATCACGGCGTGCGGGGTGGCGGCCGGGCGGTTCCGGGCCTCCCTCGACGACCCGGCGGAATGCGACCGTCTCGTCGCCGAGGTGGGGGAACGGTTCGGGCCCGTCGACGTGCTCGTCCATTCGGCGGGCATCGCGTCCCGGGGCCGGATGGTCGCCGACACCGATCCCGACGAGGTGGAGCGGCTGTTCCGCACCCACGCCCTCGGCGCGTTCTGCCTCTGCCGGGGCCTGGTGCCGGCGATGCGGGACCGGCCCCGCGGCGACGTGGTGCTGATCTCGTCGGCGGCGACCTCACACATGGCCGCCGGCGGGGCGCCCTACACCATGGCGAAGGCGGCCCTCGAGGCGTTGGCCATGACGCTGGCCAAGGAGGAGCGCCGCCACGGGATCCACGTGAACGTCGTGGCCCCCGGGCTGGTGGAGACCGAGATGGGACGGCGGCTCGTGAAGGGTGCGATGGGGATCGACGACATCCGCACCCTCGACGCCACCGCCCCCTTCGGGCACGTCTGTCGGCCCGAGGAGGTCGCCTCGGTGGTGCGGTTCCTGGTGTCCGACGCCGCGTCGTACCTCACCGGCGTGCGGGTGACCGTGGACGGCGGGAGCTTCTGAGCGCTCAGACGACGCCGCCGTGGGCGGCGAGCACCGCCGCCAGCTCGGCGGCGGTGCGGGGTCCGAGCACCCGGGAGGCGGGGGCGATCCGGGCCCGCTCGGCGGCCAGCTCGGAGCGGTCGAAGCGGCACGGCGCCGCCGGCGGGTCCGTCACCCCGTGCAGCGCCAGGGCATTGCCTCCGAGGATCTTGCGCTTCACCGCCGGGGTGAGCGCCGGGTACCCGTGACGCTCCTGCAGCTCCTCGGTGATCTCGAAGGCCCGGAACGCCTGGATCTGATCCTGGGGGCTGCCGTACCAGATCGAGTCGGTGCCCCACAGCACGCGGTCCTCGCCCACGGCCACCAGCAGCTTGCCGAGCACGTGCGCGGCCTGGGTGGGGTCGCGCATGCACATCCACCAGGTGGAGCCGAGCTCGGCGTACACGTTGGCGCCCGGCCCGATCCCGGCTCGCCGCAAAGAGGTGACCAGCCGGTTCACCCCCACGCCGGCGGTGTCGGGGGTCCACGGTCCCTCCACGACCCCGGCCTCGTAGCCCGAGTGGTAGACGACGAAGCGCAGGTCCGGGTTCGCCTTGGCAGCGGGACCGACGTCCTCGGGGGAGGCGAAGCGGCTCCCGCCGGAGAACCCTTTGTGCACGCACACGATGCGAGGACCCGTCCGCCGCACCCGTTCCAGGAACCGGGACCCGACCTTCGGGACCCCCGCCTCATGGTCGTCGAGCCACCATCCCGGCCCGGGAGCGTGGGTGTAGACCTTCCAGGCCGCGATGCGGTGCTCCTCGACGAGGCGGGCCATCCCGTCGAGCTGGGCGCCGACCGGCCCGACCGTGGGCTGCACACCGCCGTGCAGTAGGAGCCGCCGGTCGTCGCAGACCCGGTCGAGGAGGCGGCGGGCCAGCTCCATGTCGTCGATGCGCAGCGGGTTCACCTGCTCCGGGATCGGGATCGCCGAACAGACCGCCATCGTGGTGTCGCTCTGGTTGAACAGCAGGTCCAGGTAG
>CALEDW010000069.1 GCA_937949585.1 uncultured Acidimicrobiia bacterium | reverse complement strand
GGATGATCGCCGATTCGGCCCTCGAGTTGTACCAGGGCAAGCTCATGGTGCTGCACGCCGCCTACAAGATCGACCGGGGGGAGGACTTCCGCTCCGAGGTGTCGATGGCGAAGCACTTCGTGGCCCGGGCGCTGAACCGCATCATCGACCGGTCGATCCAGGTGCACGGCGCGCTCGGCTACTCCAAGGACACCCCGCTCGCCGACATGTACCTGCACGCCCGCTGGGCCCGGTTCGCCGACGGCGCCGACGAGATCCACCAGATGCGCATCGCGGAGCGCACCATCGCCGCGTACCGGGACCACGGCACCACCCGGGCCGCCACCGGCGACCTGCCGATCTGAGCCGCGGCACCGATCGAGGACGGGTGCGTGCGGAGGGTGGAGTGGCTGCGGCTCCGACCCCCTGGGGTCGAGACCCGCGATTCCGGCCCGTCACCCACCTGATGCGTCGACCCGGCCGGGTCCACACGCTTTCGTACGGCGATCGATCGGCCGGCAGCGCGTCGGCGCGGTACGCAGGGCGAGACGGCAACGGTGAGCGCCCGCCGCTCAGCTCGGTGGGTTCGCTGCCGGGTGATGCAGGCCGGGACCGGCGTTCAGGGCGCGTGGCACGGCACCTGCGCCGCAGGCATCGCCCGCAGGGGCCTGCGGGGCGGCAGCGGCGCCGGGACCTTCGTCACAGATCCCGGGCCGACCGGGGCCGGACCACGTCGTGGCGCGGCGACGTCCCTACACTCGCCGCCATGGCGACCGCCTTCTGGCCGACCACCGAGCACTGGTCGGTGGCCATCCCGCTACACACCCCCCACCCCCGTTCCCCGTACCTCGCCGAGCGGGGGTTCGTGCGCCTGCACGACGCGCCGTTCGACGTGCCGGCGCAGGAGTACCTCGACCTGGAGTACATGGACTGGAAGAGCGGCGGCGACACGAACTTCGCCCCGCTCGCCACCGCCGACGGCCGCCTCGACTGCCGTGGCTTCTGGGACGACGGCCGCGAGCGCCCCGACAAGGACGCGATCTTCACCTCCAACGCCGCGCGCTGCCCCACGTTGCGCCGCTACGTGGAGAGCGTCGGCGCCCGGTTCGGGCGGGTGCGGGTGATCAGGCTCGAGCCGCAGGACCGCGACACCGCCCTGCGGTCGTTCCACCGTGACGACAACAACCGCTGGAACCCTCCCCACGAGGGGTGGGTGGTGCGGGCGTGGCTGGAGCTCACCGACAACCCCGACAGCTACATGCTGCTCATGGAGCCGGGCCCCGACGGGCTGCCCGACCCGGCCACCGAGGTGCGGTTGCCGTTGTCCCGCGGCGCCCGGTTCGTGGTGGACACCCAGCGGCTCTGGCACGTGGTGGTACACCCCGGCGACGCGCCCCGCTACGCGCTGATCGCCTCGTTCGAGTCTGGCCCCGCGCTCGACGCCTGGATCGCCTCCCAGCTGGCGGCCTGAGGCCCGCCGGTCACCGCACCGGGCGCGGCAGGCGCCGCGCATCGACCGGTGGCGCCGCCTTGACCGCCTGGACCCCCGGCCGGTCGAATGGGCCGATGCGCTTCGGAATCTTCATGGCCCCCTTCCACCCTCCAGGCCAGAACCCCACCTTGGCCCTGCACCGCGACCTCGAGCTGATCGAGCACCTCGACCGCCTCGGCTACGACGAGGCCTGGATCGGGGAGCACCACTCGGCCGGCTACGAGATCATCGCCTCCCCCGAGGTGTTCATCGCCACCGCCGCGGAGCGCACCCGGCGCATCCGGCTCGGCACCGGGGTGTCGTCCCTGCCCTACCACCACCCGTTGATGCTCGCCGACCGCATGGTGCTGCTCGATCACCTCACGCGGGGCCGGGCCATGCTGGGCGTGGGGCCGGGCCAGCTCACCTCCGACGCGCACATGCTCGGTATCCCCGCCGATACCCAGCGGCCTCGCATGGAGGAGGCGCTGGAGATGATCATCCGGCTGCTGCGGGGCGAGACGGTCACCCATCACTCCGACTGGTTCACCCTCCAGGACGCCCGCCTGCAGCTCGCGCCGTACACGAACCCGTGCTTCGAGATCGCGGTGGCGGCCAGCTTCTCCCCGACCGGCGCCCGCGCCGCCGGACGCTGGGGCCTGGGGCTCCTGTCGATCGCGGCCACGGTCCGTCAGGGCATGGACCTGCTGTCGCACCACTGGAACCTCTGGGAGGAGATCGCCCTCGAGCACGGCAATGTGGCCGACCGCTCCCGTTGGCGGCTCGTCGGTCCGATGCACATCGCCGAGACGCGCCGGCAGGCCGAGCGCGACGTGGAGTTCGGCATCGCGCAGTTCTCCCGCTACTTCACCCACGTCCTGCCCGCCGGACCGGTGCAAGGCGACACCCCGACCGAGATCATCGAGAACAACCGACGCACCGGCTTCGCCGTGATCGGCACCCCCGACGACGCGATCGCCAAGCTCGACGAGCTGGTGGAGGCGAGCAACGGCGGGTTCGGCTGCTTCCTGTTCATGGACACCGACTGGGCGGACCGTCCGGCGAAGTGGAGGTCCTACGAGCTGTTCGCCCGGGAGGTGATGCCGCGCTACCAAGGTCAGCTGGAGCGGCCCACGGCGAGCATGGAGTGGGTCACCCGCTCCGGAGGCGAGTTCGTGGGGCGGGCCGCGCACGCGATCCAGAAGGCGATCGCCGACCACGCCGCCGAGCGCGCGGCGAGGGCCGCGATGGACCAGGAGGAACCGGCCGCAGGGACCGGCGGCCCCTGAGGATCCCGGACCACCTCCCCCGGACCTCCCCCGGATCCGTCCCGCCGGCAACCGTTCAGGTCGCATCCGGCGCCGCGTCGGCACCGGCCGCCACCGGCGAGGCGTGGTGGGCGACCATCAACCAGCCCCCGGGGCCGCGCACGAACAGGTTCAGCGCCGCGGCCCGGGCCCCGTGCAGTTCGGCGACGTCCTCGCCGCCCTCCCGGGACCCGCCGGCCTGGAGGATGTGCTCGTCGCAGGTCACCCAGGCCGCCTCGCCGGCCACCTGCACCCGCTCGTCGGTGAGCACGAACTGGATGAAGGCGGTGTTGGCGAAGATCGCCTCCCAGGATCCCAACACCTTCGCCCAACCCCGCAGCGTCGGCCAGCCCGGGTGGGTGACGCTCACCCGGTCGGAGTGCTCCCAGCAGCGGGCCATGGCGTCGAGGTCGCGGGCCTCGAACGCCGCGTAGTACGCGCCGTTGGCGGCGCGGACCTCGTCGGCGGGGGTGGGCACGCCTGCCATGATGACCGACCGTGGCCGCCGTCACCGTGACCACCAGCGAGCTCGTCACCGCCGACGGGCGGCGCCTGGCCGTACACCGCTTCGGCGACCCACCTCCCGGTGCCGCGCCCCTGCTGCTCGCGCACGCCACCGGGTTCCACGGTCGCGTGTGGGCGCCGGTCGCTGCGGCGCTGCTCGAGCAGGGCTGGGCACCGGTGAGCTTCGACTTCCGGGGTCACGGGGGCTCCGACCCCTCCCCCGACGGGACCTACGCCTGGTCTGAGTTCGCCGACGACGTGGGCGCCGTCGTCGAGGGGTTGGGCCTGGCCGGGACCGACCTCGTCGCCGCCGGTCACTCCAAGGGGGCGGCGGCGCTGCTGCTCCGGGCGCGGGAGCGACCGGGGTCGTTCGGACGGCTGTGGTGCTACGAGCCGATCATCTTCCCGGCGGCCGAACCCCCGCCCCCCACCGACAACCCGATGTCGGTGCGTGCACGTCGCCGCCGCGCCGTGTGGCCCTCACGCCTCGAGGCGTTGCGCTCCTACGCGTCCCGCCCGCCGTTCGACGTGCTCCATCCCGACGCGCTGGCCGCCTACGTCGACTGGGGGTTCGCCGACCGGCCCGACGGACGGGTCGAGTTGCGCTGCCGGCCGGAGCACGAAGCCCGCGTCTACATGATGGGCACCAACCACGGCTTGTACGCGCGGCTCGGCGAGATCACCACCCCGACCCTGGTGGTGGCCGGTGAGCGTACGAACGCGATCGGCCCGGCGCTCGCCGAGGACCTGGCGTCGCGGCTGCCGGCCGGCCACCTCGAGATCTGGGACGGCCGCGGTCACTTCGGCCCGCTCGAGGACCCCGGGCGAGCCGCCGCGTCGATCACCGCCTTCGCCGCCGGGCCTCCGGCCCGCTGAACGGGCCGGAGGC
>CALEDW010000068.1 GCA_937949585.1 uncultured Acidimicrobiia bacterium | reverse complement strand
CTGGCCGCGGCCTGGGCGGTGCGAGCGGTGCCGCGTCTGCGATTTCGACCGGGTCTGCCCGGCCGACCGGGCGCAGCTCGCCGCCCGGAAGGCCGCCGATCCGGGCTGGGCGATCTCCCCCTACCACGCGCCGGCGACGGGCGGCGGCGCCGGGGACGTGGGATGAACCTGACGGCGGACGACGACGCGGCCCGTGACGTCGTGCGCGTGGGCCACGACCGCTGCCTGCAGGTGCGAGCAGGGGCCGGCACCGGCAAGACCCGGGAGCTCGTGGGGCGGATCGTCGAGCTCGTCGCCGCCGGCACCGCCGAGATCGGCGAACTGGCGGTCATCACCTTCACCGAGAAGGCAGCCGCCGAACTGCGCGACCGGGTGCGCGCCGCGCTGGAGGCCCGCGCCGCGACCGGCCCGGAGCCCGAGCGGGCCCGGGCGGCGGCCGCGCTCGACGATCTCGACACCGCCACGATCTGCACCCTGCACGCCTTTGCGCGCCGGATCCTCACCGAACACCCGTACGCCGGCGGCGTCACCCCGGGTTTCGAGGTGCTCGACGAGGTTTCGGAGCAGGCCGCGCGGGCGGCGTGGTGGCGGCAGACGCTGGCCAGGATGCACGACGATCCCGACCTCGAACGCCCCTTGGTGACCCTCGCCGCCGGCGCAGCCGTGCGGGCCGGCATGCTCGAGGACGTCGCCCGGGCGCTGGAGGACCGGCAGGAGCACCTGGCGACCCTGGCGCAGCAGGCACTGCCGGCGGTGCCACCCTTGGAGGACGGCCCGCTCCTCCGGCAGGTGCGGCACATCTGCGCCCTGCGCGCGTCCTGCGCGACCCCCGGCGACGCCCTGGCCGCGCACCTCGAACGGCTCGAGCGGTGGGTCGACGAGTGCACGGCCGGCGACGAGGTCACCAGGCTGCGGCTCCTGGCCGGCCGTGCCGTTTGCGCCCGGCCGAACGCCGGAACCACGGCGGCGTGGCCCGACGGGCTGAAGCAGCAGGTCGTCGAGCGGCTCGAGGCCGCGGAGGCGGACCGCACCGCGGCGCTGGACCGGGTGCTCGTCCCCGCGGCGCAGGCGGTGGTGATCTGGCTGGCCCGGGCCGTGCGCGACGCCGCGGCCGACCGGGTGGCACAGGGCCGGCTGACGTTCCACGACCTGCTCGTCACCGCCGCCGGCGCCCTCCGCGCCGACGGGGCACTGCGCGCCCGGTGCGCCGAGCGCTGGCGTCACGTCCTCATCGACGAGTTCCAGGACACCGACCCGCTGCAGCTGGAGCTCGCGGTGCGCATCGCCGCGGCCGACCCGGCGGCCGCCGGGGGGCCCTGGCAGGCCGTGCCGCTTCGCCCGGGAGCGCTGTTCGTGGTCGGCGACCCGCAGCAGTCGATCTACCGGTTCCGCCGCGCCGACATCGCCGTGTACGCCGCGGCCCGCCGGCACCTACCGGCGCACGAGCTGCACCTGCAGCGCAACCACCGGTCCCGGCCCGGGATCCTCGACTGGGTGAACACCGTGTTCGGCGCACTCCTCACCCCCGGGGGCGACGCCCACCACGGCGAGGATCCCGGGACCGCAGCCGGGGTCGTGCAGGTGGCACACCAGCCGTTGCGGGCCGCGGTGCCCGCCGATCCGGCGGTGCCGATCCCGGTGCGCGTCCTCGGCGGACCGCTCGGCGCCGCCCGCGGCGCCGGGCGCGTCCCGGCGGCCGCGGTCCGGGCGCAGACCGCCGAGGACCTCGCCGCCCTGGCGCGCCGGATCGTCGTCGAGGGCTGGCCCGTCCGCACCGACGACGATCCCGGCGCCCGCGCCGACGACGCCGGAGGACCCGTCCGCCCCGCCCGGTTCGGTGACGTGGCCATCCTGCTCCCGAGCCGTCTGATGCTGCGCCCCCTCGAATCCGCCTTCGAGCGAGCCGGCCTGTCCCTCCGCGTCGAGTGCCAGTCGCTGCTGTGGGCGACCCGGGAGGTCGACGAGCTCACCCAGGTGCTGCGGGCGATCGCCGACCCGGCCGACCGACTGGCGATCGTGGCCTCCCTGCGCACGCCTGCGTTCGGCTGCTCGGACCGGGACCTCGCCGCGTACCGGCTCGCCGGCGGGCGCTGGTCGCCGTGGGCCGACCCTCCCGAGGCGCTCGGCGCCGGCCACCCCGTGACCCGGGGACTGGCCCGCCTGCGGGACCTGGCCCGGCGCGTCGCGCCGCTGCCGGTCGACGAGGCCGTCGAGGCCGTCGTCGACACCCTCCGCCTCCTCCAGCTCGCCGCCTGCACCCCCCGGCCCCGCGACGCCTGGCGGCGGCTCCGCCACGTGACCGCCGCCGCCCGCTGCTTCGCCGCCGATGCCGGGGTGACCCTCCGCGACTTCGTGGCCTGGATCGAGCTGCAGGCCGACTCCGGGGCCCGGGTCGACGAAGCCGTCGTCGCCGAGCCCGACGACGATGCGGTGCGGGTGTTCACGATCCACGGCGCCAAGGGCCTCGAGTTCCCGATCGTCGCGTTGGCCGGCCTCGCCTCCTCGCGCCGCCCGGAGCCGCCCCGG
>CALEDW010000067.1 GCA_937949585.1 uncultured Acidimicrobiia bacterium | reverse complement strand
CGCTGGCGGCGGCTCCGCCTCGACGGCGCCGCCGTCGTGTACGGCGAAGGCGGCGACGGGCTGCCGGTCGTGTTCCTCCACGGGTGGGGGCTCTCAGGGCGCACGTACCGGGCCGCGCTGGAAGGCCTCCTCGCGCATCCGGTGCGGGTGCTGGCCCCCGCCCTCCCCGGCTTCGGCGGCAGCTCGCCGCTGCCGGCCGCCGAGGCGACCCTCGCCGGCTACGCCGACGTCGTGGCCCGGTTCTGCCGGACGGTGGTGCCCGACGAGCCGGTCGTGCTCATGGGCCACTCCTTCGGAGGTGGGGTGGCGATCGTCGCCGCGCACCGCCACCCCGAGCTCGTGCGCAGCCTCGTGCTCATCAACTCGATCGGCGGCTCGGCGTGGCGGCGGGAGGGGTCCATCCTGCGCTCGATGGCCGAACGGCCCCTGTGGGACTGGGGCCTGCACTTCCCGGCCGACGTGATGCCGCTGCGCCAGGTACGCCGGGTGCTGCCGGTGATCCTCTCCGACCTGGTCCCGAACGTGGTGCGCAACCCCCGGGCGTTCTGGCAGGCGGCCGGGCTGGCCCGCACCGCGGACCTCACCGCGGAGCTCGAGGAGCTGAAGCGCCGCGAGGTACCCGTCGTGGTGCTGTGGGGTGAGCGCGATGAGGTGATCACCCGGGCGTCGTTCGACGCGCTGTGCGCGGCGGTGGGTGACGAGCGGTGCGTGACCGTACCCGGCTCGCACTCGTGGCTGCTGGCCGAGCCCGACCGGTTCGTGGAGGTGATCACGAACGTGATCGGCGTCGCCGAGCGGGCGGGGGCCGCGACCGGGCTCAGCGCAGCAGGCCCTCCTTCGCCTGTGCGACCACCGTCGCGAACCGCTCGGTCACCGCGGCCGCCCAGTCGCCCTCGGGAGGGGCGAACGCGGCCCGAAGCTGGTCCTTGATCCGGGCTCCGGCGGGGCTGCGCAGCTCGCCGTACGCGTGGAGCCAGGCGTCGGCCCGCAGCGCGTTCGACACGCTGACGATGTCGACGGTGCCCCACTCGACGGCCACCAGGGTCGTCTCGGTGCCCGGCAACCACCGGCGCAGCGCCTCGAGGATGTCGCCGGAGACGTCGGCCGACACGGAGGTGCCGTCGGCGGGCACGGTGTAGGCCCCGAAGAAGGCGGCGAGCCGGGCCCGCTCGGCCTCGTCGGGCCGGCTGGCGATGAGCTCGGCCTGCCCCCACGGCCCCAGGCCGGTGTGCAGGTCGAGCACCGCGACCCGCTCCGCACCCTGCAGGTGGCGCCGGGTGAGGTCGGCCAGCACCCGCTGCGACCACACCGGGGCCGTGCCGCCGTAGAACACCCCGGTGGGATGGCGGTACTGCCCGGCCGACACCGCGGCCTGCAGGGCCGGGAACCCGTGCCGGGCGGCATAACCGGCGAGGGCCTCGTCGGCGGCGGCCCGCACCTGCGGGTCGTCCCAGCGCCGCGGCACCAGCGCCTCGGCGAGCTCGTCGTAGCCGGGGTTGGCGGGCAGGCCGGCGGCGAAGTCGATGCAGTTGCGATTGAGGTCGACGTTGCCCTCGTCGACGCGGCGGCACCAGGCGAAGCCGTAGGGGTTGAGGGCGTGGACGAGCACGGCCGCCAGGTCGTCGCCGAGGTCGCGGGCCTCCTCGGCGAGCAAGCGCGCCAGGCACATCGAGCCGGCGTAGCCCTCGACGCCGTGCGTGCCGGCCACGACCGCCAGCCGGGCCGGCGCGTCGGGGCGGCCGACGACGGCCACGTCGACGGCCAGCTCGTCCCCGTCGGGCCCGGCCTCCGGGTGCACCACCGCCTCGAGGCGCGCCCCGACCGACCGTGCACGGTCACGGAAGGTGGCGCGGGCCTCGGGGTAGCCGGCCGGCAGGCGCTCGGTGCCGCTCATCCCACCCGGGAGGGCCCGGAGGTCGCGACGGTATCGGTGTCGCGCCCCGACCGCAGCACCCGTCCGGGCCGGGCCCCGGTCGGCACGCCGTCGCGGCGGATCGCCACCCCGTTCACCAGCACGTGCTCCACACCGATCGCCGCGGATGCGAGCCGGGGCGCGCCGCCCGGCAGGTCGGCGACCAGCGTCGCCGGCTCGGCACCCACCCGCTGCGGGTCGAACACCACGAGGTCGGCCCAGGCGCCGGGGGCGATCCGACCCCGGTCGCGCAGACCGAACAGCCGGGCCGGTGCGTCGGTGAGCAGCCGCACCGCCCGCTCCAGGGGCAGCAACTGCCGGCCCCGCAGCACGGCGGCGAGGAACCGGGTGGGGTACGGGGCACCGCACATCCGGTCGAGGTGCGCGCCGGCGTCGGACCCGCCGAGCAGCACCCGGTGGTCCTCCCACACCCGGCGGCGCAGCTCCCAGGACGCAGGATCGTTGTCGGTGGCGCTCGGCCACAGCACGGTGCGCAGCTCGTCGGCGAGCACCACCTCGCAGAGCGCGTCGAACGGGTCGAGGCCCCGCTCGGCGGCGATGTCGGAGACCCGCCGGCCCCGCAGCCCCGCGTTGGCCTGTGCATAGGTGTCGCCGATCACGTAGTCGCCCCAGCGGGTGAGGCGGCGCAGCACCCCGGCCTCGTCCGAACCGGCCCGGGCGGCCAGCTCGGCCCGGGTGGCCGGGTCGGCGAGGCGGCGCATCCGCTCCGGCAGCGGCAGCCCCAGGACCTCACCCCAGCCGGGCAGGAGGAACAGTGCACAGTGGGTGCCGAAGCTCATGTTCATCGGCACCAGCACCGGCATGGTGAGGGCCACCACCCGCCCGCCGCGCTCGGCCGCCCGGTCGGAGGCCGACAACTGGCGGGGGACCCGCTCGGGCGCCGCCGCGTCGACGGTGAGCACGTTCCAGTTCAACGGCCGGTTCGCCGCAGCCGACATGTCGGCGAGCAGGTCGATCTCGTCGTCGGAGAAGGTGTCGAGGCACCCGTCGACGATCCCCTCCAGGGTGGTGCCGGGGTGCTCACCGACGACCCGGCACAGGGTCAGCAGTTCGTCACGGTCGGCCCAGCGCGAGGCCACCGGCCGGCCGTCGCCGTCGGCATGGGTGTAGGCAAGCGTGGTGGACAGCCCCAGCCCGCCGGCGGCCAGCGCCGTGGCCAGCTCGGCGGCGATCGCCTCGCGTTCGCCGGGGGTGGCGGCCCGGCCGACCGCGTCGGGACCCATGACGTAGCGGCGCAGGGCGCAGTGCCCGACCAGGAACCCGACTTTGGGACCGACGCGACCGTCCAGCGCGCCGAGGTAGTCGCCGAAGCGCTCCCAGGTCCAGGGCACCCCCTCTTCGAGGGCGGCGAGCGGCATGCCCTCGACCCGGGCCATCATGCGGCGCAGGTAGTCCCCGTCGTCGGGCCGCAGCGGCGCGAGGGTGAACCCGCAGTTGCCGGCCAGCACGGTGCTCACCCCGTGGTCGGTGCTGGACGCGGCGGCGGGGTCCCAGAACACCTGTGCGTCGTAGTGGGTGTGCGGGTCGATGAACCCGGGGCAGACCACGAGCCCCTCGGCGTCGATCACCGTCTCGGCGTCGGGACCGGTGCCGGCGTCGGAGACCGACACCACCCGACCGCGCTCGACGGCGACGTCGGCCCGGCGGGCCGGGGCACCGGTGCCGTCCACGAGCGTGCCGGCCCGGATCACCACCTCCGCCATGTGCACCCCCGAGATCTGACGGGGCGTCAGGCTACCGGGGGCCCGGCCCGGCCGCTCAGCTGCTCGCGGCGAGCGCGAGCTGGTCGCGGCCGGCGGTCTTGGCCCGGTACATCGCTTCGTCGGCGACGCGCAGCAAGTCGTCGACGTTGCCGACCCCCGAGGACGGGAACGCCGCCGCGCCCACGCTCACGGTGATGTGCACCAGATCGTGGCCGTCGGGGACCGCGGTGTCGGCGACCGCTCGCCGGAGGCGCTCCCCCAGCTCCAGGAGATCCCTCGGCCCGGCCCCGGGGAGGACGGCCACGAACTCCTCCCCGCCGTAACGCATGAGCACGTCCCCGTCGCGCAGGACCCGCCGGGTGGCACGGGCGGCGGCCTGCAGGACCCGGTCGCCGACCTGGTGACCGTGCACGTCGTTGACCGTCTTGAAGTGGTCGAGGTCGAAGAGCAGCACCCCGAGCGGTTCACCGGACCGGACGGCCCGTTCGAACTCCTCGGTGAGGCGGCGCAACCCGAAGCGGCGGTTGTAGCAGCCGGTGAGCGGATCGCACGCCGCGACCTGCTGGAGCCGTTCGAAGCTCACCGCGTTGTTCAGCGCCACGGCCAGGGTGGGCAGCACCCGTTCGACGTCGCGCCGGAGATCGGTCCCGATCTCGGTGGGTGCGGCCAGGACGAGGACACCGATGAGCACGCCCCGCATCGACGCGGGGAGCACGATCACCGTCCGCGGCCGAAAGCGCACCGCGGCGGCGTCGAGCACGACGTCGGTAGGGAGGCGCACCTCCACCGCCGCGAGTTCCCGTTCCACCCGCCGGACCGGGGCCGAGACGACGAGGGTGTCCGCGTCGGTCAGGCCGGTGGCCGCGGCGATCTCGAGGTCGTGGCCCCGGCGCACCAGCAGCGCCGCGGCCGGCAGCCCCGTGGCGTCGGTCAGCTCGGCCAGGAAGGCCCGGGCGAGCGGTTCGAGCTCCTGGTGCGCAGCGAGGACCTCCCCGAGGCGCCGGGTCATGGCGTCGGCCGTGTGGCTGCGGGCCAGGGCGTCGACCAGCGCGTTGAACGCCCCGGCGACCTCGCCGAGCTCGTCGTCGGAGTCCACCGGCACCAGGCACGTCTCCGGGTCGCAGCCGCCCACCTCCCCCCGGGCGGTCATCGCCCGCAGGGTGTCCTCCACCCGGCGCATCGCGGCGGCGACGTCCCGGACCCGGGTCCCCACCACCGTGCGGGCCAAGCCGTGGTTCAAGGCGCTGACGAACAGGCCCGCACCCAGCGTCGCGGCGAAGAATCCCGGGGTGATCACCCGCGCCCGGGGAACGCCGAGGAGGACCGCCAGGAACGGGAAGGCCAGCCCGGTGCACAGGCCCAGGCCCACCATCCAGATGCGCAGGTCGGTGAAGATCCGTCGCGTGAGTCGGGGCAGGCCCGACCGGTGGGAGGTGGTCACACCAGAGGTGTCGGGCGTCCGGCCGCGCCGCTTGAGATCCGGCCGCCGGTCCCTCGACCCGCCGACTAGCCTCCCCCGGCCGTGGCGCTCTCCGAGGAAGAACAGCAGCGCCGCCGGGCGCTGATGCGTGACCTCATGGTCCGCACGCCCTACATCAGCGGGCTCGGCGTCGTGGTCGAGGAGTGGTCGCCGGACGGGGTGCTGGTGCGGCTGCCGTTCGCCGAGCGGCTCACCAACGACGGGCACGCCCATCACGGTGGGGCGGTGGCCTCCCTCATCGACACCGCCGGCGCGGCGGCGGTCTGGGCGGGCCACGACTTCGACCGCGGCACCCGGGCGGCCACCGTGTCGCTCACGATCAACTACCTCGGCACGGCCGGCGGCGCCGACCTGCTCGCCCGGGCCCGCTGCCTGCGCCGGGGGCGGGACCTGTCGTTCGCCGAGATCCACGTGAGCGATCCGGGGGGGCGCCCGGTCGCCCATGCCGGCCTCGTGTACCGCATCGTGCCCTGAACCGGCCGCGGCGCGCGCCGGTCGTTGCACGCTGCGTGCACCAACCTCGACGGTCCGGGCCGTGACCGCTGCGCTGGCCACCGGGCATCCCAACCCCCGTGGCGCCCGGGCCGAGCGCACCCGGACCGCAGTCGTCGATGCGCTCCTCGCGCTCCTGCGCGAGGGCCGGCGCCGGCCGACCGGGCGGGAGATCGCCGATCGGGCCGGCGTGTCCCTGCGTTCGCTGTACGTCCACTTCGAGGATCTCGACGACCTGTACCGGGCCGCGGCGGCACACCAGTTGCGACGGCACCGCCACCTCGTCGAGCCGATCGATCCTCGTTTGCCGCTCGACGAGCGGGTGCGGTGCTTCGTGCGCCGGCGCGCCCGGCTGTACGAGGCGACCGACGGGGTACGCCAAGCCGCGTCGTTCTGGGCCCCCACCTCACCGGCGCTCACCGAGGTGGTCGCCACCGCCCACCGCGCCGGATGGCAGGAGGTGACGCGGGTGTTCGCGGCCGAGCTGGCCGGCGACGAGGCCCGGACCCACGCCGTGTGGGCGGCGTCGAGCGACGCGCTCTGGGACGGACTGCGTCACATTCGGGGCCTCGGCGTCGCCGAGGCGCGCCGCGTGATGGAACTCCTGGTGCGGGCGGCGCTGGCACCCCCCGACGCCTGAGGGCTCGCCCGGTGCGGCGCCGCAGCGATGCCGAAGGGGCGACAGCATGACCGGACCGACGGGTGGCCCCACGGCCGATCGGGCCCTCACCGCCATCCGGCGACCCGGGGTGTGGGGATGGGTGGTGCCCTCGGCGGCGCTGCTGGTGGCGGTGACCACCTGGCCGTGGCCGTCGCCGTCCGGGGTGCTGCTCGGCGGCGCGCTGGTCGGCGGGAGGGTCGCACTCGTCGCGCTCGGGATCGCGCTCGTCCACCGGACCAACCGGGTGATCAACTTCGCGCAGGCCGACCTCGGGCAGGTCCCCGCCGTGCTGGCCGTCCTGCTCGTCCTCGACCAGCGCTGGAACTGGTACCTGGCCCTCGTCGCCGGACTCGCCGCCGCCGCGCTGCTGGGCTTCCTCGTCGAGGGGCTGCTCATCCGACGCTTCTTCCGGGCCCCCCGACTCGTGCTGACCGTGGCCACCATCGGGGTGGCCGAGGTGCTGATCGGCGGGGCGTTGTTGCTGCCCCGCGCCTTCGGCGACCTGCAGGTGGCCCCCCGCCTCGACCCCCCGTTCACCGTACGCTTCACCCTCGGCGGGGTGGTCTTCGGCGCCAACGACGTGCTGACCATGATCGCGGTGCCGGCCTGCTTCGTGGCGCTGGGGCTGTTCCTCAACCGCTCCGCCACCGGGATCGCGGTGCGG
>CALEDW010000066.1 GCA_937949585.1 uncultured Acidimicrobiia bacterium | reverse complement strand
CTCGCCGTCGCCACCGACCTCCTGCTCGCCGAGTACGGCCCCGCCTACGCCCGGGCCCACCGGACCGTGCGCCCGCCGTGGCTGGGGGTGACCCTCGACACCACCGCCGGCGTCCCCGGGACACTCGACCGGGCGGCGGCCGTCGCCGCCCCCTACGGGTGGGTGCGGATCGTCTTCGACCGGGGCGTGCCGGCCCGGGCGTACGCCGACGCAGTGGCGGCGGCGAAGGCCCGCGGCCTGCGGGTGCTCGGCGAGCCGATCGACTCGTCCGATGCGAAGCGCTACACCCGTGCCGCCTACCTGGCCCGGATCCGGGAGTACGTCACCGCGTTCCCGGAGGTCGACGCCTGGGAGGTCGGAAACGAGGTGAACGGCACCTGGACCGGGAAGGAGATCGCCGCCAAGGTGGCCGACGCCGCGGCCTGGGTCGACGCACACTCCTCGGCGCTCGTCGTGCTCACGCTCTACTGGCAGCTGGGCACCGACGCAGCGAAGGCCTCGACGTTCAACTGGGTCCGGGCCAACCTCCCCGCCTCCGTGCGTTCCCACCTGGACGTGGTGTTGCTCTCGACCTGGGTCGAGGACGCGCCGCTCGGCCTCGGGTTCGACACGGTGATGCGGACGCTCGCCGCCGAGTTCCCGGATCAGCGCATCGGGCTCGGTGAACTCGGCTACTGGAACGCCGACACCTCCCGGGTGTGGTGGGCCTACGACCGGGACGACCCCACGGGCGCAGCCCGTCGAGAGGTGTCCTCGCAGCTCCTCGCCGCGTCGCTCGGATATCCGACGTCGGTCGGCGGGGGGTTCTGGTGGTACTTCGTCCCCGAGATGCAGCCGCCCGCCGGCGAGGCCCTCGCCGCGACCGTGGGCGCGATCCGCGACCTCGTCGCGAGCTGAGCGCGTCGGCGCAGCCGCCGTCTCAGCGCAACCGGCGAGCCCGGACGTCGGCGCCGCGTTCGGCCTCGATGGCGATGCCGGCGTCGATCAGCTCCTCGGGGGTCAGCCCGGCCGGAAGCCCCTCACCGCGGAACAGCCCGGCGGTGGGTCCGTCGCCGTCGAGGGCGTGGGCGGCGAGGACCACCGCGGCGGAGTTCCAGGTCGGCTGGTCGGGCGTGAAGTGCTCACCGACCTCCGCGAAGCGCTCCTCGGCGAAGTTCATCCCGCACCAGTAGCCACCGTCGTCGTGGCGCAGGAACTGCACCCAGCCGAACAGCTCCCGGGCCCGCTCCGTCTCCCCGATCGCGTCGAGGGCCATCACCAGTTCGCAGGTCTCGGCAGCGGTCACCCACGGTCGATCGGACACGCAGCGCACCCCGCGCCCCTCCACCACGAAGGTGTCCCAGTAGGCGGCGATGCGGGCCCGGGCCGGCGCGCCGCGCAGCACCCCGCCGAGGATCGGGTAGTACCAGTCCATGGCCCAGCGGCTCTTGTCGAGGAACTGCTCGGGTCGGTGGGCGATGGCGATGGCCAAGGATCCGACCGACAGCTCCCAGTCGGGCCGTTCGTGACCGAGGCGCTCGGCGACGGCGATCGCGCACCGCAGCGAGAGGTGGATCGACGAGCAGCCCGTGAGCAGGGACCCGTCGGCGGGGTCGTCGGCACGCCAGGCGATCTCCCCGGTCTCCCGCTGGTGGCCGAGCGCGAAATCGATCGTGCGCTCCACCGCCGGCCACATCTCCCGCAGGAACCCGGTGTCGCCGGTGGCGAGGTAGTGGTGCCACACCCCGACCGCGAGGTAGCAGGCCACGTTGGTGTCGAGGGTGGGGTCTTTCACCGCCTGACCCTGGTAGTACGCGTGGAACGAGCCGTCGGGGTTCTGGCGGGCCAGCACCCACTCGTAGGCCCGGGCGGCCTCGGCGTGGCGGCCCCCGACGTCGAGGGCCATGGCCGCCTCCACGAGGTTCCAGGGATCGGTGTGGCCGCCCGGGGTCCAGGGGATGTTGCCGTCGGGCAGCTGCACCGAAGCAATCGCCCCCACCGTGGCGGCCAGCTCGGCGGGTGTGAGCGCGCGCATCAGGGCTCCTTGCGGGCGTAGACGACGAGGCTCTTGCCCAGCAGCGGGTTCAGGCCCCGCTCGAGCGCGGCCAGCCAGCGCGGGTCACGGGTGATCTGCCAGACGAGCAGCTCGTGGTACCGGCGGGCCAGCGGGCGCTCCGGCCGGTCGACCCCGCCTGCGCAGCGGATCCACCAGTAGGGGCTGTGCAGCGCGTGGGCCCGGTGGCGGGCGTAGGGCACCAGCCCGGCCTCGGCGAGGCGGGCCTCGACGTCCCGGCGGCGGTAGATCCGCACGTGCCCGCCGGGGGTGTCGTGGTAGCCGGGGTCCAGCGCCCAGCAGAGCCGTTCGGGGAACGCCGACGGGACCGTCACCGCGATCCGTCCCCCCGGGCGCAGTACCCGCTCCAGCTCGGTCAAGGCCCGCCGGTCGGCCCAGATGTGCTCGAGCACCTCGGCGGCGATCACGCCGTCGAACGAGGCGTCCGGGAAGGGCAGGTGCTCGGCGTCGCCGGTGACCGTCCCCCACGGCGCGCCGGGCGGCAGCTCACCGGCGTCGCTCATCGCGCCCACCACCCCCCGCACGTCCTTCAGGGCGCCTTCCGAGCGGTCGAGGGCCACCACCACCGCCCCGGCCCGCAGCGCCGCGAACGCGTGCCGCCCGCCCCCGCAGCCGAGGTCGAGCACCCGGTCCCCGGGCCGCAGGCCCAGGGTGGCCAGGTCGACGGTCAGCACGGCGCGGCCCCGGCGTGACGGTGCTCCTCGAGCAGCGCGTACCAGTTCTGGACCATTCCCTCGGCGGTTCGCCGCCACGTGAACCGGTCGAGCACCCGGGCCCGCCCGGCCGGTCCGAGCCGTGCCGCCAGCGCCTCGTCGGCCAGCACCCGGCCGATCGCGGCGGCCAGCGCCGACGGGTCGTTGGGTGGCACGGTGAGCGCCGCGACGCCGTCGGGCCCCACGACCTCCGGGAGTGCGCCGCCGGTGGTCGCCACCAGCGGTACCCCGCAGGCCATCGCCTCGATCGCCGGGAGCGAGAACCCCTCGTACAACGACGGGACGACCGCCACCTGCGCCTCGGCGTACAGCTCGACGATCCGGTCCTGGGGGACCCCCGACACGAAGGTCACGGCGTCTTCGATCCCGAGGCGCTCCAGCGTCGCCGGGACCCGGCTCTTCTGCTTGAGCCGACCGATCACCACGAGGTGCGCAGCGGGCTCCTCGACCCGAAGCTTGGCCAGTGCCTCCAGGAGCGGCACGAGCCCCTTCATGGGAACGTCGGCGGACGCCGTGGTCATGATCCGCCCCGGTACGCGACGTACCTGCGGACGGGGACGGAAGATCTCCTGGTCGACCCCGACCGGCACGATGTGGAGCCGGTCTGCCGGCACGCGCATCTGCGTCACGATGTCCCGGCGCGAGGATTCGCTCACCGTGACCAGCCGAGGGATGCGACGGGCCACCCGCATCTGCATCCCGAGGAACGCGTACCAGCGGCGCAGGGTGAAGCGCCGCCACGGCCCCGTGGCGTGGGCGAGGTCGAGATCGCGGTCCACGGTGATGGGGTGGTGGAGGGTGGCGCACAGCGGCCATCCGTCCCGCATCATCCCGAGGAGGCCGGTTCCGAGGCACTGGTTGTCGTGCACGAGGTCGAACGCGTGGCGGCGGGTGCGCAACCACCGCCGGGCCCGCAGGCTGAACGCGTACGGCTCCGGGAACCCGGCCGCGCACATGATCCCGAACTCGGCGAGGTCGACGTGGTCGCGGAACTCCCAGGGCCACGGGACCCGGAACGGGTTGTCGGGGCGGTACAGGTCGAGGCCGGCGAGCCGGACGAGGCGCCGGGGGTCGTCGAGCTCCGGCCAGGGCGGTCCGGCCAGGACCGTGATCTCGTGCCCCAGGGCGGCCACCTCCCGGGCCAGGTAGCGTGTGTACACGCCCTGCCCGCCGCAGTGCGGGTTGCCCCGGTAGATCAGCCAGGCGACGCGCAGGCGTTCGGGCAACCGTGCGGGCATGAACGGCGCAGCCTAGAGCACATCCGGGGGATCCCGCCGCCCGAACGATGACCGCCGCCCGCAGCTACCAGGGGCCCCGTCGAGGCGCCGACCGGGCGGTGCTCCTCGCTCACGGGGCCGGCGCGGATCGCCACGCTCCTGCGCTGCGGGCCGTGGCCGACGCGCTCGAGGCCGCCGGGATCCCGAGCCTGCGCTTCGACTACCCGTACCGCAGCGCCGGGCGCCGGGTGCCGGACCGCCCGCCGGTGCTGGCGGAGGCGACGCTGGAGGCCGCGGCGGCCCTGGCCCGCCGGTGCGGCCTGCCACCCGAGCGGATCGCGGTGGGCGGGCGGTCGATGGGCGGGCGGATCTGCTCGTTGCTCGTGGCCGAGGGACGCCTCCCGGCGCTCGGGCTCGTCCTCCTCGGCTACCCGCTCCATCCGGGCGGTCGACCGGAGCGTCTCCGGACGGAGCACTTCGGGCGGATCCGGGTGCCGTGCCTGTTCGTGAGCGGCACGCGCGACGCCCTGGCGGACTGGCAGACGCTGGCACGGGCGGTGCGCACGATCCCCGCGCCCGTACGCCTGGCGCGCCTCGAAGGCGCCGACCACGGGTTCCGGACCCGGCGCCGCGACGGACGGGACGAGGCCGAGGTGTCGGCCGAGGTCGCAGCGACGGTGACCTCCTGGGTGCTCGCCCTGCCCGGGTGCGTGGCACCGTAGGCTGCGGGCATGAGCGAACCCGGTCCGTGGGAGACCCTGCGCTTCGAACGCGACGGTCACGTCGGCCGTCTCACCCTGCACCGCCCCGAGCGCCTCAACGCCATCACGATCCGCATGTGGCAGGAGCTCGCCGCCCTGGGTTCGGCGCTGCGCTCCGATCCCGGTGACCTGCGGGCGCTGGTGGTGACCGGTGCCGGGCGTGCCTTCTCGAGCGGGATCGACACCGCCGTGTTCACCGACGGGTCCTTCGCCGCGGCCACGTCGACCGGGGCCGGGGATGACGGCGGGGGCGGCGCCGGGGACCTGGTCTCGCTCATCCAGCGGACGCAGGAGGCGTACAACTGGCTGGAGGAGGCGCCGTTCGCCACCATCGCCGCGGTGCGGGGATACGCGCTCGGGGCCGGGCTGCAACTCGCCCTGGCCTGCGACCTGCGGGTCCTCGCCGAGGGGACCCAGGTGGGCCTGCTCGAGTTGCGCTACGGGATGCTGCCCGACCTCGGCGGCACCCAGCGCCTGCCGCGCCTGGTCGGGCCGGGCAAGGCGAAGGAGCTGATCCTGCTCGGTGAGCGCATCGACGCCGCCGAGGCGCTCCGGATCGGGCTCTGCGAGCGCGTCGTGCCCGACGCCGACCTCGACGCCGAGGTCTCGGCGCTGGCGGCCCGGATCGCCGCGCAGCCACCGCTGGCGGTGCGGGGCGTGAAAG
>CALEDW010000065.1 GCA_937949585.1 uncultured Acidimicrobiia bacterium | reverse complement strand
GGGCGGGCCCGTCGCATCGCGGCGGGCCACGGTGCGGTCGTGGAGCGCTGCCGGGCCGGTCGCCACCGGACGCGGGTGGTGGTGCGTATCGGCTCGCTGCGACGCTCCGGCGTCGCGGAGGTCGTGGGCGGGAGGTGAGGCAGCTCCGTTCGTGCCGGCTCCCGGTGCCGGGCCGGTCGGGGGCCTTGGTACCGTCGGTCGGGTGCTGACCCGCCGGGCGATCGCGGTGATCGCTTCGACGCTCGTGCTCGCGGCCTGCACCACCACCGCGGCGGCCCCGGAGGCCGACGACGTATACGACGGTTGCCGCATCGCCCCCCGCACCACGTGCCGCAACGCCCGACTCGACGGGCTCATCCTCGAGAACGTCGACCTGCGCGGCGCCGACCTGCGCAACAGCAGCTTCGCGGCCGGTGTGCTGCGCGGCGCGGATCTGCGCGGCGCGGATCTGCGCGGCGTCGACTTCCGGGGTGCCGACCTCAGCGGCGCCGACCTGCGGGGCGCGGATCTGCGGGGTGCGAACCTCTCGTTCGCGGCGACGGTGGGGGCCGACCTGCGGAACGCCAAGACGGCCGGCGTCGCCTCGTGTTTCCAGCTGCGCCCGGACTGGGGGTTGGACGTCGAGAACTGCGGACCCGCCGGCACGCCGGTGCCGACCACCCGCGCGCCCCGGGTGCGGGGTCCGGTGGAGATCCTGGAGTTCCGGGTGCTCTCCCGACGCTGCCTGAACGACGCCGCCGGAACCGCCGTCGAGGTCCGCTACCGGGTCCGCAACGCCCGGGTGGTGGTGTTCCGCCTCGACGGGGTCCAGGCCCTCACCCTCCGGCGCTCCCGGGACGTGGCCCGGGTGCCGTTCATCTGCGACGGGCGTCCCCGCACGCTCACCCTCGAGGCCTACGGGCAGTTCCCCCCGCCCCGGGAACGCAGCCTCGTGCTGGCCCGCCGCCCCGGCCTACCCCCGGCGCCGCCGGGCTGAGGCCCAGGAGCCGCAGCACCACCACCGCACCCGCCTTGTCGAGGTGCTCGTTCCAGTTCCCGCACTTCGGCGACTGCACGCAGCTCGGGCAGCCGGTGGTGCACGGACAGCCCGCCACGAGCTCGGCTGCGGCGCGGGCGTGCTCGCCGGCGCGGGCGAACGCGAGCTCGGCGATGCCGGCCCCGCCCGGATACCCGTCGTAGACGAAGATCGTCGGCGCGCCGGTCTGGGGGTGCCGGTCCGTCGACACCCCGCCCACGTCCCACCGGTCACAGATCGCAAACAAGGGCAGCAGACCGATCAGGGCGTGCTCGGCGGCGTGGGCGGCATCGAGCACCGCCGGCCCCCCGAGGCCGGCACCGGCCACGACCTCGGGCGGGAACCGGTACCAGGTGGCCCGGGTGGGCAGACGATGCGGCGGCACGTCCAACGGTGCTGCGCCCAGCGGGACCCCGGTGGACAGGCACACCCGCTGGTACCCGGTGACGTGGCGGGTCACCTCGACCCGGCCCCGGGCGAGCGTCGCCGCGCCCAGCTGCCGCTCCTCCTCGACGGCGACGATCGAGATCGCGGTCTCGGTCCGGACCCGGGTGTACTCGTCGAGGTCGTCGGCATCGGTGAGCTCGGCGCGCCGCTGTTCCAGGTCGAGGCGACGGACCAGCCACTGGCGCCCCTGGTGGAGGTAGACGGCACCCGGGTGCACGACCTCGGGGGCCCGCACGAGATCGACCGTGCCGACGGCCCGCCAACGGGCGCCGTCGCGGGTGACGAGCTCCACCTCACCCCCGGGGCCGCCGGACCGCAACCCGACGGCGGGCGCCGGTGTCCGCCCGCCCCGCAGATGCACCTGCCGCCCGCGCACCACCAGCTCGTCGGCCTGCACCCCTCGGCGCACGGCGTCGTCGAGTCCGTCGCCGAACACCTCGACGTCGGCGGGGACGAGCGGCAGCTCGTAGGCGGCGCAACGCACGTGGGCGTCGAGGATGAACGGGTTGGCCGGGTTCACCACGGCCGGCTCCGACGGGCGTGCCAGCAGCTGGTCGGGATGGGTGGCGTACCAGCGGTCGAGCTGGTCGTCGCCCACCACCAGCACACCTGCGGCGGGACGGGTGCGACGCCCGGCCCGTCCGAGCTGCTGGCGCATCGAGGCCAACGTCCCGGGAAACCCGGCCAGCACGACCGCGTCGAGCCCGCCGACGTCGATGCCGAGCTCGAGGGCGTTCGTGGCGGCGACGCCCCGCAGGGCACCGGCGGAGAGCGCCTGCTCGAGCCGGCGGCGTTCGTCGGCCAGCAGGCCGGCCCGGTAGGCGGCGACGGTTGCGGCGAGGTCCGGCCGGTCGGCCAACGCCCGCTTCGTCGCCAGCGCCACGACCTCCGCCCCGCGGCGGCTGCGGGTGAAGGCGAGGGTGACGTGCCCGGCCCGCACGAAGCGGCTCAGCACGGCGGCCGTCTCGCCGGGCAACCGGACCCGGGTGTCGGCGACCTCGTCGAGTCGGCGCCATACGGCCAGGCAGCCACCGGCCTGGGGGGATCCGTCGTCGACGACGGCGTGCACCGGCTCGCCCACCAGCGTCGCGGCGAGCTCACCGGGGTTACCGATGGTGGCGCTGGCGAAGCAGAAGACCGGACGCGACCCGTAGCGCGCGCACAGACGGCGCAGCCGCCGGAGCACGAGCGCGACGTGGCTGCCGAACACCCCGCGCACGGTGTGCAGCTCGTCGACGACGACCACCCGGAGTCGCATCAAGAAGGTGGACCAGCGGCGGTGGTTGGGGAGGATGCCCTGGTGCAGCATCTCCGGGTTGGTGAGCACGACGTTGGCGTGCCGGCGGGCCCAGGCGCGTTCCTCGGCCGGCGTGTCCCCGTCGTAGGTCACGGCCCGGCAGCCCGGCACGAGCCAGGAGCGCAGTGCCCGGAGCTGATCGTGGGCCAGCGCCTTGGTCGGGAATACGAGCAGCGCCGTCGCCGGCTCGCCCCGGACCAGCGGGTCGAGGATCGGCAGCTGGTAGCACAGCGACTTGCCCGACGCCGTGGACGTGGCCAGCACCACGTGCGTGCCGTCGCGCAGGTGCTCGATCGCCTCCACCTGGTGCGTCCAGAGTCGCTCCACGCCCCGCACCGTGAGGCGGTGCTGGAGGTCGGGGTGCAGGGGCCGGCGCAGCTCGGCGAAGCGGGCCGGTCGGTCCGGCAGCCGGGCCAGGAACGCGATGCGCGGCCCGAGCTCGGGGTCGTCCCGCCAGGCGGCGAGGGTGGCGCAGGCGTCCGTGCCCCGGCCGGTGCTCAATGGGATTGCAGGATCGCGTCGTCGGCGAAGTCGGCGAACAGGGACCGGGCGGCGGCGCCGGGGACCAGGCCCCCGCCGCCGGCCGGTGCGACCGGCAGCACCACGTTCCGGACCCGGGCGGGATCGACCGTCATCGCCAGGCGCCCCAGCCGGTAGAGGTCGCCGAGCCCCAACCCCTCGAGGTGGGTGTGCCGGACCAACGTGCCGATCAGCCGCAGCGTGCGCAGGGGTCCGGTGCCTTCTGCCCGCAGCTGCGCCAGCGCGGAGATGAGCAGGTACCCCTGGTTCTCGGTGCGGCGGAGGTCGCCGGTAGGGAACTGGTGGCGGTTACGGGCGTAGGCGAGGGCGTCCCGTCCCGCCAGGCGTTGAGGACCGGGGTCGAAGTGCGCGCCCGACGCACGGTCGTACATCGGTTCAGGCACGTCGACGACGAGCCCCCCGAGCTCGTCGACCATCCCGACGAACCCGTCGAAGTCGGTCTCGACGGCATAGGTGACGTCGACCCCGACCATGGCTCCTACGGTCTGGGCCGACAAGCGCGGTCCGCCCCGGGCGTTGGCGAGGTTGATCCGGTCGCGGCCCCGTCCCGGGATGGCCACGACGGTGTCGCGGGGGATGTTGAGGATCGTGGCGTCGCCGGTGCCGGGGTTCACCCCGATGAGGTGGAGGGCATCACCACGGGCGCCGGACACTCCCGGTCGTTCGTCGTTGCCGATCGCCAACAGGAACACCGGGGCGCCCGGTCGTGGTGTCGCCTCCGCGGTGGCGGTCACGGCGACCCAGCGGGCGGCGCCCACCGGCCCGATCCGCCCCGTGGCCCACAGACCGGCGATCACCCCGGCGCACGAGGACATCACGAGCGTCCCCGCCAGGGCGGCGCCAACGCACCGGCGGGCCCGCGCTCGGCCGGGGCCGCTCACCGGGACCCGGCTCCCGCCTCAGGGGATCGCCGCCGATCGGTACCCGGAACCTCCCGGCCCACCTCCAGGCGGAAGCCGGTGACCTGCCAGCCGCCGTCGGCGGGGGTGAGCACGAGCTCGCCCCGGCGGTGCACGGCGAGCGGTCCGAGACGGGTGCGGGCCCGGACGGTCACGTCGAGGGAGGCGCCGACCAGCGCGACGTCACCTCCAGGGTCGAGCAGCGCCACCAGCGGTACCGGCGCCGAGCGCACCCGGATCCGGCCGGCGGCACGGGGAAGCCCGCCGTCGAGCGCGACGTCGCGCTGGGCGGCATCGAGGGAGGAGCGGAGCGCCGGCTCCACGGCGCCGAGGCGCGCACGTCGACCGGCGAGCGGGCGCAGCGTCGCCTCGTCGACGTAGGTGGCCAGGGCGGCGAGGACGGCGTCGCGCTCCTCGTCGCCCAGCGTTCCCGGCACGCCGGTCGGGACCACCTCCACCGGGCCCGGGCGCAGCACGACCGTCGGTACCCGGGGCGGCGGCGTCACGGCCTGCCGTGGGTCCGGGGCGTGCCCGCCGCCGCAGGCGGCGACGAACACCGCGGCGAGCAGGACGGCGCCGAGCACCCGCACTGCGGGGGTCGCGCCGAGGCACGCGGGAACGGCGTCGGGACGTTCGTGCATCTCCGGCACGCGCCACTCAGGTTGGCACGACCGCCCGGTCCGGACGCGGACCGGGCTCAGCGCTCCGCCGTCTCGGGTCGCTCCAGCCGGGCCTCCAGGTCGCCGAGCGCGTCGGCGGCCACCAGCAGGTGGAGCACGTCGCCGTCCTGGCCGACGAGGTCGTCCTCGACGAGCCGGGCGGTGCCGAGCCGGGTCACGCTGCCCAGCACGATCCGGCCCGGCGAGTTCAAGAGGGCGAGCCGCCGGCCGGCCCAGGCGGCGGGCAGGTCGCGCTCCACCAGGCACACCCGACCGGAGGCGTCGGTCCACTCGGTGGCCGCGGTGCCCGGGAGCAGGCGCCGCAGCACCTGGTCGGTGGTCCAGGAGACGGTGGCCACCGTCGGGATGCCGAGCCGCTGATAGATGACGGCCCGGCGAGGGTCGTAGATCCGGGCCACCACCCGGGGGACCCCGAACGTCTCGCGGGCGACGCGGGCCGCCATGATGTTGGAGTTGTCGCCGCTGGTGACCGCGGCGAGCGCACCGGCCTCGGTGATGCGGGCCTCGTGCAGGGTGTCCCGGTCGAAACCGAACCCCACGATGCGGTAGCCGCCGAAGCCGCGGGGAAGGCGCCGGAAGGCGTCGGTGCGCTTGTCGATGACCGCGACGGTGTGGCCGAGCTCCTCGAGCGCACCGGCGAGCTCGCTGCCGACGCGCCCGCACCCGACCACCACCACGTGCACCCCCGCATGGTAACGGTGTGCCCCGTGCCGGTCCGGAGCCGC
>CALEDW010000064.1 GCA_937949585.1 uncultured Acidimicrobiia bacterium | reverse complement strand
GGCGGCGGTGGCGCAACAGGTGCCGCTCACCCACCTCTGCGACCCGGGCGGCTGCTGCGACCCCCAGGAGCTCGGGCGCATCCCGGTCGCCGTGACCGTACAGGGCCGGTGGCCGGGCCCCGACCCGGACCGGCCCCCGGGCGGGTCCGGGCCGGAGGGGCTGCTCGCCGACCCGGGCGCCCCGGCCGGTACCACCCTCGAGGAGGCGGTCGCCGCGGCCGTGGCGTGGCGGCGCCGCGGCCGGGCGGTGGCCCTCACCGTCCCGCCCGGTGCGGCCGCCGATCCCGTGGGCCTCACCCTGGTGGCGTGGGCGTGGGAGTCCGGCGTCCCGCTCCTCCGAGCCGGCGGTGCCGATCTCGCCGCGACGGCGCTGGCCCGGCGCCTTGCGGCCCGGCTCGCGCCGGAGGGTGGCCGTGGCTGACCTGCACCTGGTGCGGGGTGCGGACCCTGCGCTGCGGTCCCGGGCCGTGTCCCGGCTGGTGGACGAGCTGGTCGGGAACCGGGAGCGGGCGTTCACGGTGGAGGAGCACACCGTGCCCGGCCGCGCCGTCCCCGAGGCGTCCGCCGCGGTGGACGCGCTCGCTACCGCGCTGGCCAGCCCGCCGTTCGTGAGCGACCGTCGTGTGGTGGTGGTGCACGACGCCGACGAGCTGAGCGGCGACGGCGCCGCCCGGCTGGCCGAGGCCGTGCGTGCCCGGGCGGAGGGCGTCGCGGTGGTGGTCGTCGCCGGCGGCCGGGTGCCCAAGGCGCTCGCCGACGCGCTCGCCGGCGCCGAGGTGCACGAGGTCGACGCGCCCACCGCCGAGGTGCTGACCGCCGAGTGCCGGCGGGCGGGGATCCGCCTGTCGGCGGCGGCCGCCCGGCGGGTGGGCGAGCACCTCGGGGACGACGCCGGACGGGTGGGGGCACTGGTGGAGCTGCTCGCGGCGGCCTACGGCCCCGGCGCCGACCTCGACGTCGGGCAGGTCGAGGCCTACCTCGGCGAGGCGGGGGTCGTACGGCCCTGGGAGCTCACCGATCGGATCGAGAAGGGCGACGGCGCGGGCGCGCTCGCGGTCCTGCACCGGCTGCTCCACGCCGTCAGTGCCCGCCAACCGCGACCGGTCCACCCGCTCCAGGTGCTGGCGATCCTCCACGGGCGCCTCCGGCGCCTCGCCCGCTGCGACGACCCCGCGCTGGCCGGTCCCGCCGACGCCGCGAAGGTGCTGGGGGGCAGCCCGTTCGCCGCACGCAAGGCCTGGGAGGCGAGCCGGGTGCTCGGCGCCGACGGGATCCGGCGCGCCTACCGGTGGCTCGCCGAGGCCGACCTGGACCTCAAGGGGCGGAGGGCGACCGGTGACGACGCGGTCTTGGCGGTGCTGGTGCTACGGCTGGCCCGGCTGTTCGCCACCGCCGGGCCGGCCCCGGCGCGGGCCGCTAGCCGGAGCGCTCGGCGCGGCCGGCGGCCTTCATGAGCCGGGAGGTCCGCCGGGCGGCCTGGCGGGGGTGGATGATCCCGTTGGCCGCGGCCTTGCCGAGGCGCTTCTGGGCCATCCGCACGCGCTCGGCGGCGTCGTCGGCCCCCGCGGCGAGCGCGGTGCGCGCCGAGCGGACCCGCGTCTTGAGCTCCGATCGGATCGACCGGTTCCGCAACCGTCGCTTCAGGTTCTGACGGTTCCGCTTCTTCTGGCTCGCGATGTTGGCCATGGGCGCGATCTCGTTTTGCAGTGGTCGGGTGTCCGGGCCTCGACGGCCGGCCGGCGGGCCACGAGGCGAGCCGGCCGGCGACGAGCGGGCATGCTAGCAGCACCCATGGTCCCGCTCGATCGGCTGCGCTGCCTGGCGATCATCGCCCACATCGACCACGGGAAGTCGACCCTCGCCGACCGCTTCCTGGAGCTCACCGGTGCCGTCGACCCCCGCGAGATGCGGGCGCAGTACCTCGATTCGATGGAGCTCGAACGGGAGCGGGGCATCACCATCAAGGCCCAGAACGTGCGCCTGCAGTGGCGGGAGCACGTGCTGAACCTCATCGACACCCCCGGCCACGTCGACTTCGGCTACGAGGTGTCCCGCAGCCTGGCCGCCTGCGAGGGCGTGATCCTCCTCGTCGACGCCAGCCAGGGCATCGAGGCCCAGACGCTGGCGAACTGCTACCTGGCCCTCGACGCCGACCTGACGATCGTGGCCGCGGTCAACACGATCGACCTGCCCGCCGCCGAGCCGGACCGGGTGGCGGCCGAGATCGAGCGGGTGCTCGGGCTGCCCGCCGCCGAGGTCCTGCGGATCTCGGCCAAGACCGGCGAGGGCGTGCCCGAGCTCCTGGACGCCGTCGTGGAGCGGATTCCCCCACCCGGCGGCGATCCCGACGCCCCGCTGCAGGCCCTCATCTTCGATTCGGTGTACGACCCGTACCGCGGCGTCGTGTCGTCGGTGCGGGTGTTCAACGGCACGCTGGTGAGCGGGGCGCGCCTGCGCTTCGTGCAGGCCGGTGCCGAGCACGACGCCGAGGAGATCGGGGTCCGCACGCCGCGCCCGACCCCGGTGGCCGCGCTGGGTCCCGGCGAAGTCGGGTACCTCATCGCCGGCATCAAGGACGTCGGGTCGGCCCGGGTGGGGGAGACCGTCACCACCGCGGCCCGGCCGGCGCCGGCGCTGCCCGGGTACCGGGACCCGAAGCCGATGGTGTTCTGCGGCCTGTACCCGATCGACGGCGACGCCTACGGCGACCTCCGGGAGGCCCTCGAGAAGCTGCGGCTCAACGACGCGTCGTTCACCTTCGAGCCCGAGACGTCCGGCGCGCTCGGCTTCGGGTTCCGCTGCGGGTTCCTCGGCCTGCTGCACATGGAGATCGTCCGGGAGCGCCTCGAACGGGAGTACGGGCTGACGCTGGTGGCGACCGCCCCCAACGTCGAGTACCAGGTCACCACCGACGACGGGCAGCGCCACGTGGTGGACAACCCGTCGTCGATGCCACCCGCCAACCGGATCGAGCGGATCGAGGAACCGTGGGTGACCGTCACCGTGCTCACCCCCCGCGACCACCTGGGTGCGCTCATGGAGCTCTGCCAGGAACGGCGCGGCGAGCTGGTGCGGATGGAGTACCTGTCCGAGGAGCGGGTGGAGCTCGTGTACGCCCTGCCGCTGGCGGAGATCGTCCTCGACTTCTTCGACCAGCTCAAGTCGCGCACGAAGGGCTACGCGAGCCTCGACTACGAACCGGCGGGATACCGCCCCGGGACGCTGGTGAAGGTCGACATCCTGCTCAACGGGGTCCCGGTCGACGCCTTCTCGGCCATCGTCCACCGCGACCGTGCCTACGCGTACGGCCGCCGCATGGTCGAGCGGCTCCGGGAGCTGATCCCCCGCCAGCTGTTCGACGTGCCGATCCAGGCCGCGATCGGCGGACGGATCATCGCCCGCGAAACGGTGAAGGCCAAACGCAAGGACGTGCTGGCCAAGTGCTACGGGGGCGACGTCACCCGCAAGCGCAAGCTCCTGGAGCGCCAAAAGGAGGGCAAGAAGCGCATGAAGCAGATCGGGCAGGTGGAAGTGCCTCAGGAGGCGTTCGTCGCCGCGCTGCGGCTCGACGCCTGATCCCGCGGCAGGTCCAGCACACGCTCGGCGAGGATGTTGCGCTGCACCTCGGCGGTGCCGCCGCCGATGGTGAGCGCCCGGCTGAACAAGAAGCCGCTCGCCCATGCCCCGGTCGGGGTGCCGAACGGCCCGTGGTCGGCGAGCAGCCCGTAGGCGCCGGCGAGGGCGACGGCGGTGGCCATCACCCGCTGGCCGTGCCCGTCGGCGAGGGCCTTGCGGATCGAGGCCTCCGGTCCCGGCTCCAGTCCGGCGAGGCGGGCCGACACCGTTCGCAGCCGGATGAGCCGCAGCACCTGCCCCTCGGCCCAGACCCGCACGACCTGGTGGCGCAGGACCGGGTCGCGGACGCCGCCGTGGGTCCGCACGAGGTCGACGAGGTCGTCGGCGGTCGGCCCGGCGCCCCACAGCGCGCCTTCCCCCGACAGCGACACCCGCTCGTTGGCGAGGGTGACGCGGGCGAGGCGCCAGCCCTCGCCCTCCGCACCGATCCGATGGGCGGCCGGGACCCGCACGTCGTCGAGCACCACCTCGTTGAAGTCGGCGGCGCCGTTCATCTGCCGGATCGGCCGTACGGTGATCCCCGGGCTGCGCATGTCGAGCACGAAGTAGCTGATCCCGTGGTGCCGCTCGACCGTCGGGTCGGTGCGGGCCAGCAGGATCCCCCAGCGCGCCACGTGCGCGAAGGTGGTCCAGATCTTCCGCCCCGCCACCACGTAGACGTCGCCGTCGCGCCGGGCCCGCGTGCGCAGCGACGCCAGGTCGGACCCGGCGTCGGGCTCGCTGAACAGCTGACACCACAGTTCCGAGCCGTCGAGGATCCCCGGCAGCCAGCGCGCCTGCTGCTCCGGGGTGCCGGCGACGAGCAGGGTGGGTCCCGCCCAGCCGATGCCGATCGGGTTCAGCGGCCGGGGCGCCCCGAGGGCTCGCAGCTCCGCGTCGATCGCCAGCTGCTCGGCCGGCCCGGCGCCCCGGCCCCACGGGCGCGGCCAGTGCGGCACGACGAACCCCGCCTCGGCGAGCCGCCGCCCCCAGTCGGGGGGGTAGCGCCCGCCGGGAGCGTGGCGGGCCACGAAGGCCCGCACCTCGGCCCGCACGCGGTCCGCGGCCGGTCCCAGATCGAGGTCCACACCCCGCACGGTACCGGAGCGCAGCCGGCCTCACCGGGGGCGGCCCCGCCGCCGGCGACGGGGACGCGCGTGGGAGCATGCCGCCGTGGGCTTCGGGGTCTACGTCCACGTCCCGTTCTGCGCGCACCGCTGCGACTACTGCGACTTCGCGGCCTGGGCCGACCGGGGTCACCTCATGACGGCCTACGCCGACGCGTGCCGCGCCGAGATCGCACGGCGCCGGGCGCAACGTCCCCTCCCCGCCGCCACCAGCGTGTTCTTCGGCGGCGGGACCCCCAGTCTGCTGCCCCCCGATCGCCTCGCGGCGATTCTCGACGCGATCGAGACGGCGCCCGGGGTGGAGGTCACCGTGGAGTGCAACCCGGAGACGGTCACCCCGTGGCTGATGGAGGCCTACGCCGCGGCCGGCGTCACCAGGGTGTCGCTGGGGATGCAGTCGTCGCGACCCGGCGTGCTCGCCCGCCTGGGACGCCGCCACGACCCCGCCTCCGTCCCCGCCGCGGTGCGCGCCGCCCGGGCCGCGGGGATCGCCCGGGTGAACCTCGACCTGATCTACGGGACCCCGGGTGAGTCGGCCGGCGACTGGGTCGCGAGCCTGCGCGCCGCGCTGGCGACGGGGCCCGACCACCTCAGCGCCTACGCGCTGAGCATCGAGCCGGGGACCGCGCTCTGGCGGCGGGTCCGGGCCGGCCTCATGCCCCCGGTCGACCCCGACGTCCAGGCCGTCCGCTACGAGGTGGCCGACGACACCCTCACCGACGCCGGCTTCCGCTGGTACGAGCTCTCCTCGTGGGCCCGGCCCGGCGCCGAGTGCCGCCACAATCTCGGCACCTGGCTCGGTGAGCCCTACCTGGGGATCGGCTGCGCGGCCCACAGCTACCTGGACGGTCGCCGGTCCTGGAACCTCCGCCGGCCCGAGGACTACATCGCGGCGGTGTCGGCCGGGGCGAGCACCGAGGCGGGTGGCGTGGTGCCCGATCGCCGGGCCGCGGCCGAGGAGCGCTTCGCCCTGGCCCTGCGGACCCGCTGGGGCGCCGTCTGCGCGCCGGCCGCGGCCGGGGAAGCCCATCGGCTGGCCGAAGCCGGGCTCTGCACCCTCGCCGGGACTCCCGACGCCCCGACGGTGATCCTCACCCGCCGGGGCCGGCTGCTCGCCACCGACGTCACCGCCCGGCTCTGCCTCGCCGGCGCGGCGGCCCCGGGACACCCCTCGGCCCCGCGGCTAGCACTCGATCATCTAGACTGCTAACTCATGGACGCAGCGGATCGTCGGGCCGCGGTGCTCCGGGCCGTCGTAGAGACCTACGTGGCCACCGCGCAGCCGGTCGCCTCCCAGACCGTCGCCCAGGTCGCCGAGCTCGGGGTCTCCAGCGCAACGGTCCGCAACGACATGCACCAGCTCGAGCGCGAGGGCTACATCGTCCAGCCGCACACCTCGGCCGGACGCGTTCCCACCGAACGTGGCTACCGCTACTTCGTCGACCACTTCACGACGCCGAGCTCGCTGCCCGCCGGGCCCCGCCGAGTGGTGAGCCAGTTCTTCGCCACCGTCGAGGGGGCCATCGACGACCTGCTGACCCAGACCAGCCAACTGCTCGCCCGCCTCACGAGCCACACCGCGGTCGTCGTCGGCCCCTCCCCCGATCGGGCCAGCGTCCGCAGCGTGCATCTCGTTCGGCTGCACGACGAGCTGCTGCTCGTGGTGCTGGTCCTCTCGAACGGGGTCGTGGAGAAGGAGGCCCTGGCGATCCCGCCCGGGCTCGGCGACGACCTGATCGCCCGGGCCGAGCGGGCGCTGGGCCCGGCCCTGGCCGGGCACCGGGTGGGTGAGGCCGAGGTGCCCGCCACCGGTGATCCCGAGGTCGACGCGCTCGTGGCCCGGGTGCACGCCACGCTCGTCGAGCAGCACCGTTGCGCGCGGGAGCCCGTCTACGTGGGCGGAACCAGCCACCTGGCCGAGGAGTCCGAGGCGTTCGGCGCCGAGCGCACCGTGGCCCGGCTGCTCGAGGTGCTCGAACACCAGGCCGTGGTGGTGGCGCTCGTGCGCGAGCTCATCGAGGGGGGCGTGACCGTCCGCATCGGTTCCGAGAACGAGGTGGAGGCGCTGCGCGGGTGCTCCCTCGTGCTGGCCCCCTACGGGGCGGAGGGACCCGCCGCCGGCACGCTCGGGGTGCTCGGGCCGACCCGCATGGACTACCGGCGCGCGGTGGCGGCGGTGGCGGCGGTCTCCGAGCGCCTCGGCGCCGTCCTCTCGGCCTGACGATGCCCGACCTGTACGCGCTCCTCGGGGTTCCTCGGGACGCCGGCGACGAGGAGATCCGTCGCGCCTACCGCCGGCTGGCCCGGGAGCTGCACCCGGACGCCAACCCCGACCCCGCGGCCGCGGAGCGCTTCAA
>CALEDW010000063.1 GCA_937949585.1 uncultured Acidimicrobiia bacterium | reverse complement strand
GAGTTCGTGTTCTTCGGCCTGGGGGCGATCATGTACGCCCGGCACCCCGAGGGCACCCTCGAGTTGCAGAAGCGCAAGGCGCAGGCGTTCTTCCAGCGGCTCCTCATCGAACGCCCGCAGGCCCGCCGGGCCGCCCGGGCCGCCCGGGCCGACGCCGGGACGGCCGGCGCGGCCCCGGTGCTCGATGGGACCGTCGAGCCGCCGCTCGAGACCGGGGCGACCGGCCGGTGAGCGCGCTCCTGGCCGCCCGGGGGATCACGAAGCGCTTCGCCGGGATCACCGCGCTCGACGCGGTGCACCTCGAGGTGGCCGCGGGCGAGGCGGTCGGGCTCATCGGCCCCAACGGGGCCGGCAAGACCACCTTCTTCAACTGCCTCCTCGGCATCGAGCCGCCCGACGCCGGCACGGTGGAGTTCCGGGGCCGGGACGTCACCCACCTCCCGGTGCACCGCCGTGCCCGCCTCGGGTTCGCCCGCACCTTCCAGCGCATCGAGCTGTTCGGGGGGATGACCGTGCGGGAACACCTCCTCGTCGCCGAGCGGGCAAGGCTCGGGACCGGCCGGCTCTGGAAAGACCTCCTCGGTCGGTCGGCCCCGTCCCCGGAGGAGCAGGCCCGCGCCGCTCGGACCCTCGAGCTGCTCGGACTCACCGACGTCGCCGACGCGCCGGTCGAGGCGCTCAGCCTCGGGCGCGGACGGCTCGTCGAGGTGGGCCGGGCGCTCATGACCGAGCCCGCGCTGCTCCTGCTCGACGAGCCGTCGTCGGGCCTCGACCGGCATGAGACGGACGCGCTGGCGGCCACCCTGGCCGACGTGCAGGCCGAGCGGGGGACCGCGGTGCTGCTCGTGGAGCACGACGTGGAGTTCGTGCAGTCCTTCGCCGAGCGTTGCTACGTGCTCGACTTCGGCACCGTCATCGCCGCCGGCCCCACCGCGGCGGTGCTCGGCGACCCGGAGGTGCGCCGCGCCTACCTGGGCGAGGTGGTGGTGTGACCGGCGCCGCCGTGCTGACCCTGGACGGGGTCCAGGCCGCCTACGGTCCGTTCAAGGCGCTGTTCGACGTGAGCTTCCGGGTTCCCCAGGGCTCGGTGGTGGCCCTGTTGGGAGCCAACGGGGCCGGCAAGACCACCGTGGCCCGGGTCTGCACGGGCCTGGTCCGTCCGAGCGCCGGCCGGGTCGAGGTCGCCGGGGTCGACGTCGCCCGGCTCCCGACCTGGCGCATCGCCCGCCTCGGCGTGCTGCACGCCCCGGAGGGCCGGTCGGTGTTCGCCACGCTCACCGTCGAGGAGAACCTCGAGCTGGCCTTCGGGCGCGAGGTCGGCCGGCGCGGCGTCCCCGAGGCCCTCGCCCGGGCCTATGAGCTGTTCCCTCGGCTCGGTGAGCGGCGCCGCCAGGTCGCCGGGACCCTCTCGGGCGGGGAGCAGCGGATGCTCTCGCTGGCCCGGGTGTTGGTGCGTCCGCCCCGGCTCCTCATCGCCGACGAGCTCTCCCTGGGCCTCGCCCCGATCGTCGTGGAGGAGGTGTACCGGGTCCTCGCCCGGATCCGGGACGCCGGCACCTCGATCGTGGTCGTGGAGCAGCACGTCGGCCACGCCCTCGCCCTGGCCGACGAGGTGGTCGTGCTCAACAAGGGGCGGGTGGCCCTCGCCGGTCCGGTGGCCGAGCTCGGCGACGTGTCCGAATGGCTGCTGCCCGCCGCCCACCGTCCGGACTGACCGAGGGACGGGGCGCCTCAGCGGCGCGAGTCGAGCATGCGCACGACGACGTCGGTGAGCGCGTCGAGCATCACGTCGCGGCGCAGCCGGACGTGCCCGGCGAGCTGGTAGTAGTTGAGCCGTTCGATCATCGCCACCAGCGCCACCGCGGTGAGCTGCGGGTCGAGGCCGTCGAGGCGCGGGAGCCGGCGCAGCAGGGCCCGCCCGAACCGGGCGTGCAGGTCCGTGCCCAGCCGGCCGAACGCATCGCCGTGCACCTCGGCCTCGGTCCAGGCCCGCAGCACCGGTCCGTGGGTGCGGTACGTGCTGGTGAGCCGCGCGAGCCACGCCCGCAGCGCCGCCCGGTCCTCGACGAGCTGTTCGGGGAGGTCGTCGGCCAGGGCCTGGAGCTCCGCGGCCACCTCTTCGGCGAGGGCCGCGAACAGCTCCTCCTTGTTCCCGAAGTAGAGGTAGAAGGTGCCGTGGGAGGTCCGGGCGGCGGCCACGATGTCGTCGACCCTGGCCGCCTCCAGCCCCCGCTCGGCGAACACCCGGGTCGCCGCCTGCAACAGGCGGGCCCTGGTACGCGCCCCCCGGGAGCGGCGCCCGCCGTCGGCACCGCCGGTCGCGCTGCGCTCGTGCACACCGGCACGCTATCGAGGGTCTGACGGCAACGTCACCTGAGAGCGACGTCAGGTAACCTGCTCCGCCCGGCCGGGCGGCAGGCCCTCGGCTCGCCGCCGGGTGGCGCCGCACCAGGGGCCGGCCCGGGCACGGCACCGAGGACGCGACACGACGAGGAGGCGATGATGGGGCTGCTGGACGGGCGGGTCGCGGTGGTCACCGGCGCCGGGCGGGGGATCGGACGGGAGTTCGCCCGCTGCCTCGCCGCCGAAGGGGCGTCGGTGGTGGTGAACGACGTGGGGGCGGCCCTCGACGGTGCCGGCGCCGACGAGACCCCGGCCCGGCAGACCTGCGACGAGATCACCGCGGCGGGGGGGCGGGCCGTGCCGAGCCACGAGTCGGTGACCGACTACGAGGCGGCGGGGCGCATCGTGCAGGCGGCCCTCGACTCGTTCGGGCGCATCGACATCCTCGTGAACAATGCCGGCATCGTGCGCGACCGCACGCTGCTGAAGATGACCGAGGACGACTTCGACGCGGTGATGGCCGTGCACGTGAAGGGCACGTTCAACTGCGCCCGCCACGCCGCCGGACCCATGCGGGAGCAGGGCTACGGGCGGATCATCAACGTCACGTCCTCGGCCGGTCTGCGGGGGAACTTCGGCCAGACGAACTACGGCGCCGCCAAGGCGGCGATCATGGGGATGACCTTCATCTGGGCCCTGGAGCTCGGCCGCCACGGCATCACCGTCAACGCAGTGGCGCCGGCCGGGGCGACCCGGATGACCGCCTCGCTGTTCGAGCGGTCCGGTACCCCGCCGCCGCCCGAGGCGGATCCGGCGCTCAATGCGCCCATCGTGGCCTTCCTCGCCTCGGAGCGGGCCGGACACGTGAACGGCCAGATCCTCGGGCGCACCGACTACGCCTTCACCATCTTCCAGCACCCCCGGCAGATCGCGTTCATGTGGCGTGACGGCGGCTGGGATCCCGCCGGCGTGGCCGAGCACTTCGACCAGATCCTCGGCCAGCACCTGCAGCCCGTCGGGATGACCATGCCCACCGGCATGGAGTTCCGCGCCCCGAGCACCCGCACGTCGACCTGAGGTGCATCGGGCCTCGTGACCACCGGAGGTGCTCCCTCGATCCCGGCTCCCGGGCAGGCGCCGCTCCCCGCCCGGAACGCCGCCGCCCTGCTGCGCGCCAACGCCGCCGATCCGGAGCGGCGCGACCGCCCGGCGGTCCGCGACGGCGACCGGGTCTGGACCCACGCCGACCTGTACCGCGAGTCGTGCCGGGTCGCGCAGCTGTTGCGGGCACACCTGCCGCCGGGGCGCCCCCCGCACGTCGGCGTCCTCCTCGACAACCGGCCCGAGTACCTCTTCCTCTTCGGCGGCGCCGCGCTGTGCGGCGCCGCGGTGGTCGGCCTCAACCACACCCGCCGCGACGTGCACCTGCTGCGCGACGTTTCGCACACGGACTGCGGGCTCGTGGTGACCGAACCCCGGCACCTGCCGCTGCTGGCCCCGATGGCCGACCGGATGCCGCCGGTGCTGGTGGTGGGGGAGAGCTGGGATGCGGAGCTGGAGGGGTGCACCGCCGACGACCCCGGTGGGGATCCCGACGTGGGTGCCACCTGGGCCCTCATCTTCACCAGCGGCACCTCCGATGCCCCGAAGGCGGTGATCTGCTCGCAGCGCCGGCTGTTGGTGAGCGGCAACCGCATGGCCATGATCATGGACATCGGACCGGACGACGTCGGCTACCTGTGCATGCCGCTGTTCCACTCGAACGCGATCGTCGTCGGCTGGATGCCCTCGCTGGTGCGCGGCGCCTCGGTCGCCCTCGTCCCCCGTTTCTCGGCCTCGCGCTGGCTCGCCGACGTGCGCCGATACGGCGTCACCTACTTCGGGTACACGGGGAAGCCGCTCGCCTACCTGCTCGCCACGCCGGCCCGTCCCGACGATGCCGACAACCCGCTGCGGGTCGCGTTCGGCAACGAGGGATCGCCGGGCGTGGTGGAGGAGTTCGGCCGGCGCTTCGGTGTCCGGGTGATCGACGCCTACGGCGCGACCGAGGGCGGCGTGGCGGTGAACCGTGACGCCCCGGCGCGCCCGGGGGCGCTGGGCCGGGCGGGGCCGGAGGTGCGCATCGTCGACGAGGAGGGCCGGGAGCGGCCTCGGGCCAGGTTCTCGCCCGACGGCCGGCTCCTGAACGCCTCCGAGTGCGTCGGCGAGATCGTGAACACCGCGGGGGCTGGGCCCTTCGAGGGCTACTACAACAACCCGGAGGCCACGGCCCGGGCCACCCGGTTCGGGTGGTACTGGTCGGGCGACCTCGGCTACCTGGACGAGGACGGCTACCTCTACTTCGCCGGTCGTACGGCCGACTGGCTGCGCGTCGACGGGGAGAACTTCGCCGCCGCCCCGATCGAGGAGGCGCTGCGCCGCCATCCGGACGTGCTGCTCGCCGCGGTGTACGGCGTGCCCGACCCGCAGGCCGGCGACGCGGTGATGGCCGGCCTGGTCCTGGCCGAGGGCGCGACCTTCGACGGGGCGGCCTTCGCGGCTTGGCTCGACGCCCAGGCCGACCTCGGGCCGAAGTGGCGCCCCCGCTTCGTGCGGATCCTCGCCGAGGTGCCCACGACCGGCACGTTCAAGGTGGTGAAGCGGACCCTGGTGCACGAGAAGTGGCGGCGCGACCGCTGCCGCGGCGACCAGGTCTGGGTGCGCGACCGCGGGGCGGACGCGTTCCGGCCTTTCACCGAGGACGACGAGGCGCGCCTGGCCGATGCGTTCGCCGCCGCCGGCCGGCTCGCCGACTGGGACCTCTGAGGGTCTCCGGGGTGGACCTCGCGTTCGGTCCCGACGAGCTGGCCTTCGCGGCCGACGCCCGGGCCTGGTTGGAGGCGAACGCGCCGGCGCCGCCCGACTTCGCCGACCTCGACGAGGAGATCGCCTGGGGCCGCCGCTGGCAGGCCCGGCTGGCCGAGGCCCGCTGGGTGGGGATCCACTGGCCGGCCCGCTACGGCGGCCGGGACGCCACCCCGGTGCAGGTGGCTCTGTTCCAGATGGAGTACGCCCGCTGCGGTGCCCCCCAGCCCGTCAACCGGGTGGGGATCAACCTGGCCGGCCCCACCCTCCTCGCCCACGGCACCGAAGAGCAGCGGCGACGGTGGCTCCCGGGCATCCTCGACGCCTCCGAGCTGTGGTGCCAGCTCTTCAGCGAGCCGGACGCCGGCTCCGACCTGGCCTCCCTGCGCACCCGGGCCGAACCCGTGCCGGGGGGCTTCCGGGTGAGCGGGCAGAAGGTCTGGACGAGCTACGCCCAGTACGCCCACTGGGGCCTCGCGCTGGTGCGCACCGACCCCGACGCGCCCCGCCACCGCGGCCTGTCCTACCTCGTGGTCGACATGCGATCCCCCGGCGTCGAGATCCGGCCGTTGCGCCAGATCACCGGCGACGCCGAGTTCAACGAGGTGTTCCTCCACGAGGTGTTCGTCCCGACCGACCACCTCGTGGGTGCGCCCGGGGCCGGGTGGGCGGTGGCCAACACGACCCTGGCCCACGAGCGCGGCACCGCGTTCCCGTTCAAGGAGCAGGTGCTGCACGAGACCTACCTCGACGAGCTCTACCGGCTTGCGCAACGGCGGGGCCGTCTCGCGGACCCCGAGACGGCCGAAGCGCTCGCCGAGGCCTTCGTGCTCGTACGGCTCCTCCGGCTCGCGAACTGGCGGACACTGTCCCGGCTCGGCCGAGGGATCGAGCCGGGGCCCGAGTCGTCGGTGACGAAGCTCGTGTGGACGGAGGCCACGCAGCACCTGTCGGCGACCGCGCTCGACGTGCTCGGACCCGAGGCCACCCTCGCCGGCCGCTGGACGAAACGGTGGCTGTGGAGCCGGGCCGCGTCCATCGCCGGCGGGACGTCGGAGATCCAGCGCACGATCGTCGGGGAGCGCCTCCTCGGCCTGCCCCGCTGACCGTCGGCCCCTGCGGCGGAGGCGGTCGGGCTGCTACGGTGCACACAGGCGATTCCGCCGACGGGTGGCACGACGACGTGGGCCCGCACCCCATCAGCCGGCACCGGGACCGACCGGGCCGCGGAACAGAAAGCACAGGTACATGGCAACAGGCACCGTCAAGTGGTTCAACAGCGAGAAGGGTTACGGCTTCATTACCCGTGAAGGTCAGCCCGACGTGTTCGTCCACTTCTCCCAGATCCAGATGAGCGGCTACAAGACCCTCGAGGAGGGGCAGCGGGTGGAGTTCGACGTGGCCCCCGGTCGCAAGGGCGAGGAGGCGCAGAACGTCCGGCTGATCTGACCCGGACTTCGGTCGCACCCGGCCCCCGGCGCGTCCCGGGGGCCGGTTCGCGTCCGGGCCACCCCCGGGCGCACCCGACGTTGCTTCCCTACCGACCGGTAGGTAGGCTGGCGTGATGCCGCGTACCCTCCCTCGCCTGCGCCGAGCCCCCGACGAGCGGGTGAACTGGCCGTCGGCGGTGCCGTTCCTGGGCGTGCACGCCCTCTGCGCCGCCGCACTGCTCACCGGTGTCCCCGCCCGGGCCCTGCTGCTCGCCGCGGTGCTGTTCTTCTCCCGGGCGTTCTTCGTGACCGCCGGCTACCACCGGTACTTCTCCCACCACAGTTTCCGGCTCAACCGGGGCTGGCAGTTCGTGTTCGCGTTCATGGCCCAGGCCAGCGCGCAGAAGGGCGTGCTGTGGTGGGCGGCGAACCACCGTCGCCACCACCAGTACTCCGACACGCCCGCCGACCTGCACTCGCCCCGGCAGGGGTTCTGGTGGAGCCACGTCGGGTGGATCCTCTCCGACAAGCACCGACCCACCGACCTCGATCGGATCCGGGACTTCGCCCGGTTCCCCGAGCTGCGGTTCCTGAACCGTCACGACTGGATCCCGCCCTGGGTGTTCGGGGTGGCGGCGTTCGCCGTGGGTGGCTGGGCCGGGCTCGTCGTGGGGTTCTTCTGGTCGACGGTGCTGCTGTGGCACTCCACCTTCCTGGTGAACTCGGCTGCGCACCTGTTCGGTCGGCGCCGCTACGAGACGCCCGACACCAGCCGCAACTCGATGCTGCTGGCACTGCTCACCGGCGGTGAAGGATGGCACAACAACCACCACCACTACCCGGTCTCGGCCCGCCAGGGGTTCTTCTGGTGGGAGGTCGACCCCACCTGGTACGGGTTGCGGGTGCTGGAACGCCTCGGGATCGTCCGTGACCTGCGCCTCCCCCCGAGGCGGGTGCTGGAGGCCGGACGGTCCCGGCGGAGCGTGCCGACCTCGACGGCCGATCAGAGTGAGGAGGCCAACGCCCGGGCGGCCCGGATCGCCAGCGCCACCAGCGTGAGCGTCGGCCCGTAGCCGGAGGCGGTCGGGAACACCGACGAGTCGCAGCACACGAGGTTCTCCAGCCCCCACATCCGTTGCCACGGGTCGAACACCGAGCCGTCAGGGTCGCGGCCCATGCGGGCCGTGCCCATGACGTGGCGCGACGACGGCGCCCGCATCCCGGGACGGTCGTTGGGATGCCCCGGGACGGGGGGCGAGCTCACCCAGAACGTTCCGGTCGCGCCGGCCTTCCGCAGCACCGCCTCGAGACGCGGCGCCCAGTGCTCGGCGGTGACGAGCTCGTGGCGGTGCGGCCGGTAGGTGACGCGCCCGGCCGGGAACCCGTGCACGTCCCGGACCCGGGGGTCGAGGTCCACCCGGTTCGTGGCCTGGGGCAGGTCCTCGCCCTGCATGGTGAGCACGGCGAGCCGGTCCCGCAAGTGGGAGCGCATCATTCCCTCGACGTGCGCGGGGCCGGGAGGCAGGGCCAGTGCCTCCATCACCGGTCCGCCTGCCCCGCCGACCTCCACGACCCCGCCCCGCAGGGCGGGCAGGTCGGCCTCGGCGGCGGCCGCCGCCGAGGCGGCGTCCCCGACGATCGGGTCGTCCATGAGGTGGGTGACCGAACGCCCCCGGTGGGTGTGGAGGCGGTGTCGGAAGAACCCGAGGACCAAGGTCTGGGTGTGAACCATGAGGAACCGACCCACGATGTCGGGGTTGCCCAGGCCCCAGCGCAGCAGCAGGCGCGGCGTCTCGAACGCACCGGCCGCGAGCACCACCGCCCGAGCCGTCACGGTGTGCGGCTGCCGGTCCACGTCGAGGTAGCGCACGCCCCGAACCGACCGCCCGTCGGGTGCGATCAGGACCTCGGTGACGTGGGCCTGCGCACGCAACGCACCGCGCCCCGAGGCCAGCATCCTCCGCAGCGGCACCACCGGGTCACCTTTCGCCTCGATCGGGCATCCGTACCAGGCGCAGAACCCGCAGTTGTTGCACGCCGGCCGTCCGTCGTAGGGCACGGAGTTCGCCCCCGTCGGTGCCGGGTAGGGGTGGTAGCCCAGCCGTCTCGCCGCGGCGGTGACGAGCGTGGCGACGTACATGTCGGGCCCGGGTGGCATCGGGAACGGACCCGAGCGCCACGACGCGTACGGGTTCGCCGCCGCGTCGCCGGCGACGCCGATCAGCCGTTCGGCCTCGGTGTAGAACGGCTCCAGCTCGTCGTAGCCGACCGGCCAATCAACGAGGTGCGCACCGTCGACGGCCCCGAGCTCGCTGCGCAGGCGGAAGTCGGTCTCCCGGAACCGGGGGAGCTTGCCGTCGGCGTGCACCCCGCCGCCGCCCACCGTGGACGGCACGGTGTTCACCTCACCGATCTCGAGGTGCTCCCCGTCGGCGGCGTCGCGCCGGAAGGTGCGCGGCTCCAGGAGCGGATCGGGGCCGAGGAAGTACCGGCGGGTGAACTTGATCTCGTCGTTGGAGAACCGCCCGAGCGGAGCGAACGGCGGTTCTGCGGCCAGCAGGTGGTTGCGCCCTTTCTCGAGCACGATCACCGTCCGGCCCGCCTCGGTGAGGGCGTGGGCCGCAGCGGCTCCTCCCGGCCCGGAGCCGATCACCACGACGTCGCAGTCGTGGTCAGGCATCCCCGCGCACCTCGGCGTCGGTCCAGCCGCGGGGCTGGACGTCGCCGGGGAAGCCGATCGCGGCCCAGCCGGCCCCGTCGCGGTTCCCCCCGTACTCGGGGGCGCCGTAGGCACCTTCGCAGGCGTGCGCGTACAGCAAGTCGCGCAGCTCCGGCACCGCATCGAGGCGGCGGTCCTGCTCCTCGGGTCCGCAGGCACAGAAATCGTCGCCGAGGGCGGCGATCCCCTCCAGGTAGACCTCCTGCCAACCCCGCACCGGGCCCGCCCACTCCCGCTCGGCCCGACCCCGTGAGCCCTCGATCCGGGTCCGCCAGGCCAGCTCCTCGAGTGGTGAGAGGGTCGAGAACCGTTCGAAGGCCGCCTCGCCGCCGGCCCGACCGGAGAACGGCCCGCCGGCCCAGATCCGGGGCGGGTCGTCGCCGAAGGCGCCGAGCAGCCCGTCGATGTAGTCGGCACATCCGAGCGCGCGACCCCCGGGGTGGCCGTCGCCCGGGGGGATGAGCCGGTCGCAGGCCGCGGCCACGACGGCCCAGGCCGCATCGTCGAAGAAGCGGTGGCTGCGCCGTTCGGTCACGGCGCCGGAGACTACGGCGGTGCCCGGGCGGTTCGGGTGCCGAGGCGATGCAGCACGCCCGCGTCGGTTCAGCCCGGTGTGGTCGCGGCTCCCTCGACGTCGTGGTGTGCCACACCCCGGGGTCGGGCCAGCAGCACGCCGCCGGCGACCGCCCCGGCACCGAGGGCCAGCGGCACCCTCGGGTCGAGTCCCGTACCGGCCAGGCCGGTGGTGCGGGTCGACGTCGGCACCACCGGGGCCTCGGAGGCCGGGCAGCTCCACAGGTCGAGCTCCGCCGGCAGCCACCGGGTGTCGAGCAGGCGAACGGTCACGCCCTTCCACGGGTTGCGCCAGGGCCGGGCGTAGCGGTCCCAGGCGGCGAGGAAGCGGTGCTCGCACACCTGCACGGGTCGGGGCGGCGCGAACGAGCAGCGATGGAGGTTCATGTGCTCGGCATCGGCGGCACTGCGGGCCAGGCGGTGGGCCGCCGCCTGCCGCGACGCCCGAGAGCGCAGCCGCGTCTTGCCGTTGGGGCCCCGGGGTACACCCCAATCGGACTCGAGCATCCAGGCGGTGAGCGTGCCGCAGGTGCCGTCACAGGTTGCCGCACCGCTTCGGGCGGGTCGGAACACCCCTGCGGCGACACCGAGGCCTGTGAGCGCCGCACCGACGAGCACCTGCCGGCGGCTCACCGTGTGACGGGTCACGTCCACCATCGTGCGGGCCTCCATCCACGCGCCGTCGCGACGGACCCTGCCCCCGCCCTGCGGTCGGGGAGCCGCACCACCACCTTCCCTCCCCGGCCGTGCGGCCGGGCCCGGTTGCCGTCCGGGGGCGCCCATCGGGCGTCCGGACGGCGCCGTGACCCGGCGCCGTGCCGGTCGGGGTCGGCGTGGTGCAGCATCCCAACCGCAGGACGGCGGCACCATCGGCACCGACGGGCCCAAACTTGAGCGAAAGTTCTCGAACCACCCCGCCGCCCGGGGTCGGCGCTCAGGGCAGCTCCAGGCGGTAGGTACCGGTGGGTTCGAGGTGCAGGGTCGCCCCCGGCGGGACGACCACCACCGTGAACGGCTCCTGGACCAGTGCGGGGCCCTCGAGGTGCGCGCCGGCGGCCAGTCGAGGGCCGTCGAACACGTCGGCGAGCACGAACCCGTCGCCGAAGGCGACCTCGCGGGTGCCGACGCGGGCCGCGGCGGCGTCGCGGGCATCGCCGAGCTCGGCGAAGTGGTCGGGGGTGGGGACCCGACCGCGGGCGACGAGCCGTACGCCGCGCACGATCGGTTCCTGGTTGGGGAACGAGAACCCCCGGTCGGCCTCGTGGAGGGCGTGGAAGCTGCCGGCGAGGTCGAGGAGCCCCCCGGCATCGAGCGGACCGGCGATCCGGACGCTCATGTCGAAGTTCTGTCCCGGGTAGCACATCTGCAGGAAGCGCTCGCGCTCGACGTCGTCCTCGGGTACGCCCGAGGAGCGCAGCTCCTTCGTCGCTTCCTCCTCGAGGTCGGACAACCTGGCGTTCACCTCGTCGAGCTCCACGTGGGACAGCGGCACCACGTAGGACCGGATGAGGTCGAGGAGGTGGTCGGCGACCAGCACCCCCAAGGCCGAGAACGCGGGCGCGGTGCGCGGCACCAGCACCCGACGGGCTCCGAGCTCGGCGGCGATCGCCCAGGCGTGCACCCCGCCGTTGCCGCCGTAGGCGATGAGCGCCAGGTCCCGGGGATCGGCCCCGTGGGAGGCGAGCACCCGCCGGGTGGCGTCCGCCATGCTGGCGTTCACGATGCGTTCGATGCCCCAGGCGGCCTCGACGACGTCGAGGCCCAGGGGGTCGGCGATCTCGGCGGCCAAGGCCCGCCGGGCCGCGTCGAGGTCGAGCGTCATCCGGCCACCGGCGAACCCGTCGGAGGGCAGGTACCCGAGGATCGCGTCGGCGTCGGTCACGGTGGGCAACGTCCCGCCCCGTCCGTAGCAGGCCGGGCCGGGCCGTGCGCCCGCCGAGTCGGGGCCGACGAGCAGCGTGCCCTGCCGGACCCGGGCGATGGAGCCGCCGCCGGCCCCGATGCTCTGCACGTCGACCATCGGCAACCCGATGTAGTAGCGGTACCGCCAGTTCCAGTCGGTTGTGATCTCCGGTCGACCCCGCCGTACGAGGCAGGTGTCGAAGCTCGTGCCGCCCATGTCCATGGCCACGAAGTCGGTCACCCCCGAGCGGCCGGCCACCAGCGCCGCGCCCATCACCCCTCCGGTGGGTCCACTGGCGAGCAGGGACACCGCCCGGCGGGAGACGTACTCGGGATGCATCACCCCGCCGGTGCTCTGCATGATGAGCAGCGGTCCCGCGTAGCCGGCCTCCCGGAGCTTGCGCTGCAGGGCCTCGACGTAGCCGGCGATGCGGGGCGCGACGTAGGCGTTCACGAGGGTGGTCGAGGTCCGCTCGAACTCCGGTCCCCGCGGCATCACCTCGTGGGACAGCGACACGTGGTCGACGTCGGGGAACTCCTCGCGGATCAGCTCGGCGGCGCGCCGTTCGTGGGCGGGGTTCACGAACGAGAAGAGGAACATCACCGCAATCGACCGCACCCCGAGGGCCCGCAGACGGCGGACGCCGGCCCGTACCGCCTCCTCGTCGAGGGGCACCAGCACGCGGCCTTCGAAGTTCAGCCGCTCGGGGATCGGGATCCGGGCCCGCCGACGGGCGATCGGCGGCGGTGGAGGGTAGGTGGGGTCCCAGATCTGCTCCTTGTGGACCCGGCGCATCTCGATCTCGTCGCGGTGCCCCTTGGTGACGAGCAGCCCGGTGGGGGCACCGTTCATCTCGATCATCGTGTTGTCGGCGACGGTGGTGCCGTGGACGACGACCTCGAGGTCCCGGCAGAGGGCGGTGAGGTCGAGGCCGAAACGCCCGGCGAGCTGCTCCAGGCCCCGCATCACGCCGATCGACTGGTCCTCGGGGGTCGTCGGGGTCTTGTCGAGCACGACCTCGCCGGCCGGGGTGACGGCGATGAGGTCCGTGAACGTGCCGCCGACGTCGATCCCGACCCGGTAACCCACGTCGGACCTCAGGCGCGCTCGGCCCGGAGCCGGGCTCGGAGCGCCGCGGTGGCCTGCGCGTCGACGGCGAGCGTGAGGTCCTCCAGCGAGCCGGTGAGCACCACCCCGTAGTCGCGCCGGGCGCCTTCGACGCTCACGTACTCGTCGAGCACGTCGTCGAGCACCGCCTGCGGGTCGCGCTCCAGCGGATCGCCCCACCCGCCGCCGCCCCCGTAGTCGTACATGATGCGCTGGCCGGCGGCGATCGGCACCCAGTCGGCGGTGTGGGTCACCCGGTAGGGGTCGTCGGAGCCGTAGCGGATGACGAGCTCGTTGGGCGCGCCGGGCCGTCCGCCGCAGATCCCGGGCATCGGGTACTTCATCCCCACGACGTAGGTGTAGACCTTGGCGTCGACGAGGACCTCCTTCTCGTAGTGGCTGCCGCACAGGCCCCGCCACCGGCCGGGACCACCCGAGTCGGTGCGGTAGTCCCGCTCCCATTGGATGTGGGGGTAGAGGCTCTCGTTGATCTCGGCGGTGGCCTTCCAGAGGTTGCCGAACGACGCGTTCTGGGCACCCCAGGCGTCCATGCCCTTGGCCGCGTTGCACCAACCGGCGTAGACCTCGGCCGAGTGGTCGGTGAACGGCCTGCCCGTACGGGGGTCGACGCCGACGATGATCGTGGGGATCCCGGTCTTGTAGGTCTGGGGCACGGCCCGGTCGCCCAGCACGTGCTGCATGGCCAGCGCGATCACCTCGCCCACCTCGGCTCCCGGGTGGTGGGTGCCGGCGCTCACCGGCTTGCCCGGCCGGGGGTTGAGGACGCAGCCCTCGGGGACGATGAGCCGGATCTGGTCGAAGAACCCTTCGTTCTTCGGGATCTCGGGGTCCATCATCGTGGCGATCTGGCCGACGGTGTAGCCCCGGGTGTTGCCGAACGTCGACCAGGCCTGGATCTCGGGACGCTCGTCGGTACCCGTGTAGTCGATGGTGAGTTGATCGCCGGCCACGGTGATCTTCACGTGGAGGTGGATGTCGGGGTGGCCGAGCGGGTCGTGGTCGACCCAGGTGTCGGCCTCGTACACCCCGTCGGGCCACGAGGCCACCTCTTCCCGGAACCGTCGGCCCGCATAGTCGATCATGTGGTCGACGGCCTCCTCGACCGTTCGGGCCCCGTAGCGGTCCAGCACCTCCCCGAGTCGTCGGACCCCCAACTGGGCGGCGCCGACCTGGGCCCGCAGGTCCCCGATGTAGGTGGGGAGCCGGTTGTTGGCGGCCAGCGCGTAGAGCACGTCGCGTCGGGGCTCACCCCGGTCGACGACCTTCACGACCGGCCAGCGGACCCCTTCGCCCCACACGTCGGTGGCCGTGACGTTGTAGCCACCCGGCACCGCCCCGCCGGTGTCGCCGTGGTGGCACTGGATCGATGCGATGAGCACCATGCGACGCCGGCCCGGGGTTTCGGGGTCGTCGGCGAACACCGGGGCGAACACGTTGTAGTCGGGGAGATGGCCCCCGCCGTGGTACGGGTCGTTGGCGACGAACACGTCGCCCTCGCGGAACTCCTCCGGCCCGAGGAAGTCGAGGGCGAAGCGCACCGGCAGCGTCGAGGTGAGCATGAACTGCGGGATCCCGACCGACAGGGCGGCGAGCCGGCCCGTGGCGTCGAGGACGGTGGCGTTGCGCTCGTTGGACTGGTTGAGGATGGGGGTGGTGGCGGTGCGCGAGACGTAGGTGGCCATCTCGAAGCAGATCGTCTCCATCGCCCCCCGGATCACCTCGGCGGTCACCCGGTCGACGCTGGGGTGCTCCACGAGGCGCCCGCGGCTGCGGGCGAGGCGAACGAGGTCGACGCTGGTCATCTGGCACCCCCCGCACTTCACCTGACGGCGGCGTCAGCCCGAGAGGATACCTCAGGGCCGGCGCCGACTACCTGACACGCACGTCAGGTCAGGGTAGGCTCTCGGGGATGAGCGAGCGCAGGTTCACCGACGTCCGTCGCGGGGGACCGGCGGCCGAGGCGCTGCCGGTCGAGGAGTTCATGGCCTCCCTCGAGGCGCTCCAGGCCGAGGTGGCCACCGAGAAGAACCTCGTCTGGGAGGCGGTCGCCGACGGCACGCTCTCTGAGGAGCTGCTGCGGCGGCTGTGCAAGGAGTACTGGTTCCTCGGCGTCTGGTACACGAGCGAGTTCGGCACCCTGGCCAGTCTCGCGCCCGACACCGATGCCCTGTGCCTCGAGCGCTCCGAGCACTTCCACCACTGGTTGCAGAACCTCGCCGACGAGACCGGCTTCACCGGCGACCGCAACCACGTGGACATGAAGGTCGAGTGGGCCCGGCAGCTCGGCATCTCCGACGAGGAGCTGCTCACCTACCGGCCCATGCCCGAGACCATCGGGTCGGTGTTCACGACCCTCTACTACATGCGTCGCTCCTACGAGGAGGGTCTCGCCGCCTTCGGCTGGGCCGGTGAGCGCTTCGCGGCGTCCACGAACTACGCCCGCATGATGTACGAGGGTATGCGCGACCACTACGGGATCGAGGTGGAGAACTTCAAGGTCCACGCCTACGCCGAGGAGGACCACGGGCGGGTTGCCGACTACCTGCTGCGCCAGGTCGTGTGCACCGCCGACCAGCAGCGCCGGGTACGCCGCGCCGTCGAGCACGTGCTGTGCTGCCGCAACGCCCGCACCGCGGCGTTGAACCGCTGGCTCGACGAACCCGGCGCCCGCCGCCGCTGACCGCCGGCCCGGCCGCCGCCGACCGCCGGCCCGGCCGCCGACGCAGGGGCGCCTCAGGGCCCGGCGACGAGGAGCTCGCCGAGCCGGTCGAGGTGCCAGCCGGTGCTGCCGCCCAGCGGCTCGGCGGCCAGTGCCCGGCGCAGGTAGAGGTGCAGGTCGTGCTCCCACGTGTAGCCGATGCCGCCGTGCAGCTGGATCCCGGTGCGCACCGCCAGCCGCGCCGCCTGCCCGGCCGCCGCCTTGGCCGCGTGCACCGCCCGGGCCGCATCGGCGTCGGCCGCGTCGACGGTCATCGCCGCCCAGCCGACGGCGCTCCAGGCCCGCTCCACCTCGAGGCTCATGTCCACGCAGGCGTGCTGTACCGCCTGGAACGACCCGATCGGCACGTCGAACTGCACCCGGGTCCGCACGTGGGCGAGGGTGAGATCCAGGATCCGCCGGGCCGTGCCGCACAGCTCGGCGGCGAGCAGCACCACGGCGCGCCGCAGTGCGCCGGAGAGGGCCGTCGGGTCGAGCTGCACCGCCGCCGTCGCCGGCTCGGGGACCCGGAGGCGGAACTGGCGGCGGGTCCCGTCGACGGTCTCGTCGAGCACGGCCCGTCCGGGATCCACGACGCGCAGGATGCCGTCGGCGGCGGGGACGACGACGGCCGCGCACAGGTCGGCGTCGAGCACCTGGATCCGCTCTGGGTGCGCGGTGGGGATCCAGGCCCCGTCGGGTCCGGCGGCGGCAAGGGTGGCCGGTCCGTCGACGCCGGCGGCGGCGGCGAACGGTCCTGCGCACAGGGTCGGGAGCAGCGGCCCCGGTGCCGCCGCGTACCCCAGCTCGCCGGCCGCGAGGGCGGCGTCGACGCACGGGGCGGTGGCCAAGTCGGCAAAGCCGGCGAGGTGGTGCCACAGGTCGGCGGCGACCCGGCGGTCCTCCCAGTGGGCGCGCAGCCGGGTCGGGGGCCACTGCGCGGCCAGCAGCTCGCGCAGCGTCCCGGTCAGCAGCTCCTGCTCGGGGGTGAGGGTGAAGTTCATCGGCCCCGGGGCAGGCCCAGCACCCGCTGAGCGATGACGTTGCGCTGGATCTCGCTCGTGCCGC
>CALEDW010000062.1 GCA_937949585.1 uncultured Acidimicrobiia bacterium | reverse complement strand
CGGGGACCCGGTGATCGAGGTCCGGACCGACTGGTTCGACGGGCCCCTGCGGCTCGCCGGCACCCTCGTGGCCGATCCCGACGGTCACCCGGTCCGGATCGACGAACCACCAGAGCCGGGCGACCGGGTGCTGATGTACCTCGCCGTCACCGACGACGGCCTCGAGGTGGCCTGAGCGCCGCCACGGCACCCGGGAGTCGACCCGGGGCCGGTGACCGCGCACAATGGTCGGCCATGGAGGGCTTCGACGACCTCGAGATCGGGGTGCTGCGGGGCGCCGGCGGCTTCGCGCAGGTCTACGAGGGTCGCGAGCCCTCGCTCGACCGCCGGGTGGCCGTCAAGGTGTTCACCGCCCGGGTTGACGGCGCGGAACGCCGGTCCTTCGAGCGGGAGGCCACCGCCCTCGGGCGCCTGTCCGGGATCCGCAACGTCGTGCAGGTGTACCGCAGCGGCGTCACCGGCGACGGACGCCCCTACCTGGTGATGGAGCTGATGGAGGGCTCCGCCGCCGACCTGCTCCGGGACGGTCCGATCGAGCCGGCGAGGGCGCTGTCGATCGGGCTCGTGCTGTCCCGGGCGCTGGCCGAGGCGCACCGCCTCGGGATCCTCCACCGGGACGTGAAGCCCGGCAACGTACTGATCGACCGCTACGGGGAGCCGGCCCTGTCCGACTTCGGGATCGCAGCGCTGCTGCCCCTCGACGGCCCCAGTTCGATCGCCGCGTTCACCGCCGAGCACTCCGCGCCGGAGGTGCTGGAGTTCGCACGGGCCACCGAGGCGTCGGACGTCTACTCGCTCGCCTCGACGGTGCACACGCTCCTCGAGGGCACCCCGCCGTTCCAGCGGCGCGATGACGAAGGCCCGCTCGCCTTCATGCAGCGGGTCCGGGAGGAGCCCTGTCCTCGCTCGGTCGCGGCCGCATCGCTGGGCGACGAGCTCGCCGACCTGCTGTGCGCAGCCATGGCCAAGCGACCGGAGGACCGCCCGTCGCTGGCCGAGTTCGCGGCCGGGCTCGCCGCCCACGGGGGCGATGCCGAACACCCCCTCCACCTCCCCCTGCCCCGGCCGGAACGCCGGTGGCCCGACCCCTCACCGCCGCACCTGGGCGCGGACACCACCGAACCACCGACGGGCCGGCGGCGCCGGGCCCGGCTCATCGCGGTGGCGGGTGCCGCGCTGGCCGTCATGGGGGTGGGCGTGGCCGCCCTGGCGCTGTCGTCGGAGCGCGCCGCGACACCCGAGCGGGTCGTGAGCGCGTCCGGCGGGCCCGGAGCCCCGACGTCGGTGGCCGGGGCCTCGACGGTGCCGGCACCCGAGGTTCCCGACGGCGTGTCCAACCGGCGGCCGGTCGACCGCGGCGGGCTCCGCGACGCCTCGGGCGCCCTGCGCTCGGCCATCAACGCCTTCGCCGCCGACGCGTCCGCCCCCGCCCTGCAGCCCGGCGGGGTGCGGATCGACCGCAACGCCGCGGAGCTGGGCTTCGGCGTGCTGCCGTCCATGGTGGACTACGCCGGCACCAACGCCGTGACCTCGGACCGCTGCACCCGGGTCGTCGTCCGGGGACTCGAGACCACCGGGGCGACGGCGAGCATCTGGCTGGCCAACAACCAGGTCGTCTACGTCACGGCCTTCGAGTTCGCCGACGAGGCCGACGCCCGCAGCTACTTCTGGGCGTCGTCGCTGTTCCTGGGCATCCCCGACGATCACTGCGAGGGCTGGCCGCCCGGCGGGATCGCGGTCGACCCCGACGACCTCCGGGTGGACCGGCACGACTTCGACCTGGACCTCGGCACCGACCCCGGCGACCTGGTGACCGTCATCAACGACGACCCGGTGATCGAGAACCTCTCGGTCGGGATCGTCTACCAGGGCGCGGCCCGGGTCGGGAGCCGTGCGGTGATCGCGTCGGTCGGCTGGACCAACGACGACCTCGCCGACCAACCCGCCGCGGTCGCGCTCATCGAGAGCGCCCTGCGTCGCGTCCTGGACCACTGACCGTCCTCCCGGTCGCCACGCGGCCCGGCTCCCGAGCCGTCAGTCCACGCCGGGTGCACCGAACCGGGCAACGAGCAGGTCCACGATCCCGTGGACCACGGCCTGACGGCAGATCCAGTCCCGCTGCCTGGCGGGGTCGACCCCCGGCGGCAGCAGCCCCACCTCTCGGAACCTCCGGGTGAGCCGCTCCACCGCGGCGACGGCCTGGCGCTCGCTGTGCAGTCCCAGCATTCGAATGATGCGGGCGTAGGTCAGCGGCGCCGGTGACCGTCCGGGGGCAGCCTCCCGGTACTCACGGCTCATCGCCCACAGCACCTCGAACTCGAGTTCGGTGATGGCCGCGGCCAGCTCCTCACCCAGCGTGCTGGTCGCGGAGCCCTGCTCGATGAGGGGTGCGGGCGGCGCGGGCGGCGGGGCCGAGGAGCACTCCAGCCGGTACTCGGACGTCCCCACGCTCAGGACCACACTGAACTCGTCGCTGGTCACGGCGAACTCGGCCGGCGGGCCGCCGGGGGCGCAGGCCGGGAGCTCCACCGAGCCGCGGCCCGGGACGTCCACCGTGACCGGGTGGCGGGCGCCGAGGGCGCGCACGAACCACAGCCCGTTGCGCTGGGAGATCTCACCCCAGATCCGGTGGATGTGGGTCTCGGCGCCGAGCTCGACGAACCGCCCCTGGTAGCCCCATCCCTTCGGCAGGGCCGGGTCGGTGCAGGTCCGGCCGAAGCCCACGGACTCGCCCTCACCCACCTCGATCCGCTGCCGGGCGAACCGCACGACCAACCCCGCCATCACGACATTCTCCGCGCCGAGCGGGACACCAGCGCCACTTCGACGGGAACCCCTTCCCGTCCCAGGTCCCACGACGCGGGTGACACTGACCGGAGGGAAGGGAGGACGACCCCGGGGCACCCCGGGGTGCGGGGGGTCGACGCCGTCTGGGCTCGGCCCCCCGGCGGCCGTCTCCGACAGGTGCGGTCCCCGGCCGTGCGATCGGCCGGGGATCCGGTACCGGTCAGGTTGCGGGCACCTCGATCACTAAGGCGCCGCCCATGCCGCCGCCGGCACACAGGGACGCACACCCGATGCCCCCGCCCCGGCGACGCAGCTCGTGCACGAGGGTGACGATCAACCGGGCACCGGAGGCGGCGACCGGGTGCCCGAGGGCCACTGCGCCGCCGTTCACGTTGACGGCCTCGGGGTCGAGGCCCAACACGTCGATGCAGCCGACGGTCATCGACGCGAACGCCTCGTTGATCTCATGGAGGGCGACATCGCCGAGGGTGAGTCCGGCACGCTCGACCGCCCGCGGGATGGCCACGGTCGGGGCCAGACCCGTCCGGGCCGGGTCCACGCCGGCGGCCGCCCAGCTCCGCACATGGGCGAGCGGCTCCAGGCCGGCGGCCGCGGCCTCATCCTCGGCCATCAGCACGAGCGCCGCCGCGCCGTCATTGATCGGGGACGAGTTCCCGGCGGTAACCGTCCCGTCCGGCAGGCCCGACAGCACCCGTAGCGACGCCAGCTTCTCCAGGCTCGTGTCGCGCCGCGGGTGCTCGTCGACCTCGACGGCCCGGGTGGCGCCGTCCCAGCCGGTCACCTCGACCGGCACGATCTCCTCCTTGAAGCGGCCCTCGTCGATGGCAGCCACCGCCCGCCGGTGCGAGGCGAGGGCCCACTCGTCGGCCTGCTGGCGGGTGACGCCCACCTCCCGGGCAGTGTTCTCGCCCACGGTGATCATCATGTTCATGTTGGGGGCGTCGGGTCGGTCGGGATGCGACGGCGAGATGAACTGCTCGGGGATGCCGAACGGGTGGGG
>CALEDW010000061.1 GCA_937949585.1 uncultured Acidimicrobiia bacterium | reverse complement strand
TCGCACAGCGCGTCCAGACCGGCCCGGTTCCGGCCGTCGGCGATCGTGCCGTGGGGGTCGAGGACCCGCCGGGTCTCCCCGTCCGCCTCGAGTGACGACCGCACGGCTTCCCGCAGCGCCGCGACGTCCAGCGGCGCCCGCCCCGGTTCGGCGAGGAACGGGGCGCCGAGCAGCTCGGCGACCCGGTTGAGGGACTCGAACCGCACGTTGCACAGGCCTTCCGGCCAGCGGCGGCGGACCAGCACCCGGGCGTAGCCCGTCGGCACCGCGACCGTGACCGGCCGCAACGGGTCGCCACCCTGGAGCGCCGCGACCCGGCGGTGCAGCTCGGCGTCGGCGGAGGGGCCGAAGGGGACGCAGACCACGGCGGTCATCGACGGCGAACCTAGTGGTGGCGTGCGACACCGCCGGGCCCGGCTGCACCGGGGATCGACCGCAGATCGGCGTGCCCGGTGTGCGACGATGGGACCCACATGGGGTTCCCTCGTCTCATCGGGCGTGCCGGCGCGACCGTGGTCGTCGGCGGCATCGCCGTCGGGGCCTGCCTCGCCGCGCTGGCGCCCGGCGTGGCGCGTCTGGCGGCCGGCAGCCGCTACGAGGGGCGGGTCGGGCACCGCCTGTCGGTGCTCGACGAGCCGACTCGCATCTACGACCGCAACGGCGACCTGCTCGACACGATCGGCCTCATCGACCGCCGCCCGGTCCGGCTCGCGGCCGTGCCCCAGGTGCTCGTCGACGCCGTCGTCGCCACCGAGGACCGCACCTTCTACGACAACCCCGGGGTCGACGCGGCGGCGATGGTGCGGGCCTTGCTCACCAACGTCGAGGCCGGCGAGCTCGAGCAGGGAGGTTCCACGATCACCCAGCAGCTGGTCAAGAACCGCATGTTCCGCAAGCCGCGCCGCGACCTCGGGCGCAAGGCCCGCGAGGTGGCCCTCGCCCTGCGGCTCACCCGCGAGTGGAGCAAGGACCGGATCCTCGAGGAGTACCTCAACACCGTGTACTTCGGGCGCAACGCCTACGGCGTGCGGGCCGCCGCCGAGCGCTTCTTCGGGAAGGACCTCGCAGACCTCGAGCTCGCCGAGGCGGCGCTGCTCGCGGGCGTCATCGCCAACCCGTCGCGCTACGACCCGTTCCTGTACCCGGCCGCGGCCCGCCGCCGGCGCGCCACGGTGCTGGGCCGTATGGTCCGGGCGGGCTCCATCACCCCGACCGAGGCCCGCCGGGCCGGGACCGCGCCGTTGCCGACCGTGGCGCCGGAGCCCGAGCTGCGGAGCGACGGCTATTACGTGAACTGGGTGAAAGAGCTGCTGCTCGCCGACCGCCGCCTGGGCGACACCCCCCAGGCCCGGTACCGGCGGGTGTTCCGCGGCGGTCTGCGGGTGGAGACCGCCTTCGACCCCCGCCTGTCGCTCCTGGCCCAGTCGGCGGTGTCGGAGGTCCTTCCCGACGGCCGCTTCACCGCGGCGATGGCCGTCCTCGACCCCCGCACCGGGGAGGTCCCGGCCATCGTGGCCGGCCCGGGGTTCGAGCGCTCGCAGGTGAACCTGGCCACGATGCCGGGCACGGCGACGAACCCGGGGGGGCGCCAGCCGGGCTCGACGTTCAAGCCCGTGACGCTGGCCGCCGCGCTCGAGAACGGCTACTCACCCAACGACACCGTGGACGGCACGTCCCCGTGCACGGTGACGCTGCGCGGGTACGGCACGGGGCGGACGCAGAACGCCGAGGGGGGCGGCGGCGGGGTGCGGACCATCCGCTCGGCGACCGTCGGATCGGTGAACTGCGCCTACTTCCGTCTCGGTGCCGCGCTGCGGCCCTCGACGGTGGTGGAGATGGCGCACCGCCTCGGGGTCCGTCGCGACGTCGCCGACGTGCTCGTCACCTCGATCGGGTCCGCCTCGGGCGTCTCCCCGCTGGAGATGGCGACCGTCTACGGCACCTTCGCCGCCGAGGGGATCCGCCACGACCCGGTGTTCATCCGCAGAGTGGTCGACCGGGACGGCACCGTGCTCGTCCGGAACGGGACGGCCGGGGTACGGGCGATCGACGTGGAGGTGGCCCGCACCGTCACGGACGTGTTGCGCGGGGTCATCACCTCCGGGACCGGCACCCGGGCCCGCCTGCCCGGGCGGGACGCCGCCGGCAAGACCGGCACCACCGACAACAAGGCGAACGCCTGGTTCGCCGGGTACACCCCGCAGCTCGTGGCGGCGGTGTGGATGGGCGATCCCGCCGCCTACACCCCGATGCGCAACGTGGGTCGCTTCGGGGCCGTCTACGGGGGGACCTACCCGGCCATGATCTGGCAGCGGTTCATGGCGGCGGCGCTGGAGGGGGCGCCGGTGCTGCGCTTCACGCCGCCCGACCCGCGGCGCTGGCCGTCGGCGCGGTACGTGTCCCCCGAGCGGGGCCGGGTGCGGGGCTGGTCGACCACCGCCGCCCCGGAGGGCGCACCGCCCCCGACCACGGTGGCTCCGCCGCCGACCGCCGGCCCGCCCGCCCCCGCACCTCCGATCACCGGCGGGCCGGCCCGGCCGGTGCCGGGTGGGCCGCCGCGGCCGGCGCGAGGGCCATGGTGAGCGTCGTCGACGCCCTGCTCGAGGTGCAGGACCTCGACCTCACCGCCGACCGCCTCCGCCACCGGCGGGCCGCACTGGCGGAACGGGAGGAGATCGCGGCGCTGCGTCCCCGCCGAGCCGAGCTCGCTGAGGCAC
>CALEDW010000060.1 GCA_937949585.1 uncultured Acidimicrobiia bacterium | reverse complement strand
ATCGTGCCCGCATCGTGCTCGTCGGGCTCACGCACGTCGAGGAACACCGCCTCGCCGAGGCGGGCCTCGGCCTCAGCGGGCTGGATCTCGGTGATCCGGGCCTTGGTCTGTGCCAGCAGCTCGCGGTACGACGCCATGGATTCCCTCCGGCCGGGCGGGCCTCCCCGAAAGCCTACCCGAGCGGTCGGGTATTCCCAACCGGGCGGTACAGGCTCACACGGCGGCCACGAGTGCGGGGAGCAGCTCGCCGAGGCGGCCGTGCAGCACGGCGTCGGCCAGCGGGTCGAGCGGGGTGGGCTCGCCGTTGACGATCACCAGCCGGGCCCCGGCGGCGGCGGCGATCTCCGGCAGCGCGGCGGCCGGGTAGACGCCGAGGGAGGTGCCCAGGGCCAGGAAACAGTCGCTGCGGGCGGCGGCCTGCTGGGCGCGTTCGAGGTCGGCGGCCACCAGGGACTCCCCGAACGAGATCGTCGCCGACTTCAGGATCCCGCCGCAGCGCAGGCACGCCGGGTCGTCCTCACCGGCGGCGACGCGAGCCAGCGTCTCGGCCATCGGTCCCCGGAAGTCGCAGGACAGGCAGCGGACCTCGTGCACCGTGCCGTGGATCTCGACGATCCGTTCCGGTGAGCTGCCGGCGGCCTGGTGGAGGCCGTCGATGTTCTGGGTGACGAGCAGCTCGAGGCAGGCCCGGCGCTCGAGCTCGGCCACCGCCCGGTGCCCGGCGTTGGGCCGGGCGCGCCACACCTCGCTGTGGAGCCGGTGCTGCCAGGCCCGGCGGCGGACCTCTGGGTCGGCGAGGTAGTGGGAGAGCGTGGCGGTCTTCTCCGCCTCGGGGTTGCGGGTCCACACGCCGTTCGGCCCGCGGAAGTCGGGGATGCCCGACTCGGTGGAGATCCCCGCCCCGGTGAGCACGACGATGCGCCGGGCCCGACGCAGCCATGCGGCGATCCCTGCGACCCGTTCCGCCACCTCGGGGGCGACGGTCCCGGCGCGCTCGGCATCGGCGGGCATGTGACCGAGGGTACCCAGGTGGGCGGGGGCGGCGCGCCGGCGAGGGGGGAGAGGAGGTGGCGCGCCGCCCCGCACCCTGCCGCGGGCGATCGGGCGGGCAGGAACCCGTCGCCCGGCGGTCTCAGGCCGCGGGATCGCCGACCGGGACGGCCACCTCCGCGGGCTCCGGGAGGTCACGATGCCGGCGGTGGGCCCACGCCGCGGCTTCCCTGCACAGCGCGGGGTGGAACCCCACCCGCCCCAGTGCCCGTTCGATGGTGTCCGGGTCGTCCTCGACGGCGGCGAGCTCGAGGGCGAGGCGACAGGCCCGTCGGCGGGCCAACGCCAGGGGTGCGCCCACCAGCGCGTCCTCGGCCCAGCGCGCGTGGCGTCGCTGGAGGGTCATCGGGAGCCGCCGCAGATGCCGCCCCGCGACGGGGGGCAGGGTGCGCCGCACGGCGAGGTCGTCGCCGGCGCGCACTGCGAGGTCGAAGCGCACGAGGCGCTCCAGCGCTCGCACCAGCGGCGACGCCGCACCCTCACGGAACCCGAGGCCGAGTGCCGCCGACAGCTCTGCGGTGTCGACGGCGACGCCGTCGGGATGCTCGTCGAAGCAGTCGGCGGCGCGTCGCAGCAGCAGCAGGCAGGTGGGGCCGACGGCCGGGAGCCAGAACGTCTCGACGTACCGGGAGCGAGGATCGTGCCCCAGGGTGTCGATCACCGGGTCGGGCCAGGGTCGGATCCGGACGGTGCGCATCTTCCCTCCTTGGGTCGGTGCCGGGGTTCACCCGAGCGGGACGAGACGGAGGCGTTGGCCGGGGACGATGAGGTTCGGGTCGTCGCCGATCACGTCGCGGTTGGCGTCGTAGAGGAGCCGCCAGGCGCGGTCGACGGCGGCCGCCGTGGCGCCGGGCCCGAGCCGGGCCGCGGCGATGTCCCAGAGGCAGTCACCGGGGACGACGACGTGCTCGCCGGCGCTCCCACCGTCGCGGAGGAGCCCCGGGACGGCGGTGCGCTCGACCGGGCCGGCGAGTGGGCGTGGGGCCGCCGGGATCGGGGGCAGGACCACCGCCGTGTCGAGGGGCCCCGGGGGTCGGGGTCGGCGGCCGTCGTCGATCGGCGACGTCGGTTCCGCCCCGGCGGCCGGGGTGGGGAAGCGGCCGAGGAGGGACGCGGCGGCGAGCAGCCCGATCTGCCCGATCTGCAGGTGGGCGCGCGGGGCGCGGGGGCGGCTACCGGCCCCGTCGGCCCGGCGACGCCGGGGGCCGGGGGCCGGCGCCGTTGGCCCGGCGGCGCCGGCGAGGAGGCCGGCGAGGAGGCCGGCGACGAGCAGGCCGCCGACGCCGAGCACCACGGCGAGCGCGAGACGGCCGAGCAGCCCGTCGGCGGTGGTTCCCGGCCCGACGAGCTGATCGGCGACCGAGCCGAGTATCCGCGCGACCGGGTCCCGGACCGGTTGGGTGGCCGGCGTCGCGCTGAGGAGGAGGACCGCGGTGAGCGCCCAAAGTCTGGGTCGTGCGGATCCGGTCATCCCGCCCTCCTTGGCAACATGAGATGACAGATCGTTCAACTACGTTCGATACGATTGCATACCATCCGATGGGTGTCAAGAGGTGGCGGCGGGGTCGCTCTCCCGCTGCCTCTCGACAGGCCGGATGGGCGTTGGTACGGTGCGGCGGGGTCCACGGACGGGCCCCGAACACCCACGGCGAAAGGCACACCCACGGCGAAAGGGACGTCGCCGGTGGACGACACGTTCTTCGAGCTCACGGAGGAGCTCGCCGCCGAGCTCGACGAAGCGCGCCGGGCCGAGGAGCGGGCCGAGGCGGCCGAGATCGTCGCGGCGGCGCTCCAGGGGCGGTGCTTCGTCGATCACCTGCGCCGGCTCGGTCCCGGCGACCGGGTCACCGTCGTGACCGTCGACGGGGCCTGCGTGCACGGCCGCCTGCTCGGGGTCGCCGCGGACTGGTGTTGTGTCGGGGAGGTCACCGACGACCTCGGTACGGCGCGGCGGCGCGTCGTGCGGGTGCACGATGTACCGCTGAGGGCGATCGTGCGGGTCAGCCGCGAGCCCGAGCCCGGGGTGGGCTGGTGATCCCCGCAGCGGCGCGGGCCTCCGCTTCTCGGGCGAGCCGGGCCAGGTACGCCTCGAGGTGCTCAGGACTCACCCGCCACGTGCCCTTGCGGCCGATCTTGAGGGCGGGGAGCTCTCCCGAGCGCATCAGTGCGTACACCTGCGACACCGTGACGTTCAGCACCCGCGCCACGTCGGCAGGTTTGAGCAGCGGTGCCCGCACGACCGTCGCGTCGGACGGTCCCGACTCGCCTGTTCGGCGGGTCCGGGGCCGGGGATCGGCAGATGCTGCGATTGCCTCATCCTATCGCATCTACCCTGCGGTTGCGTTCCCTCCGGTGTCGACGGGGGCTCCGGGAGGTGGGCGGTGACCGTGACGGCCGCCGGTGTCCGGCGCGCGGCCGTCACGGTGGACCGGCGCCTGGTCGTCGGGATCCTGCTCGTGGCGGTCTCCGTGCTGGGCGGGCTGCGGCTGAGCGCGTCGGGCGGGGCCGGGACCGCGGTCTGGGTCGCCACCCGGGACCTGGCCGCCAACGACGTGCTCGGGCCGGACGACCTGCGGCCGGTTCGCCTCGGTGGGCCGGCGACGGTGGTGCAGGGGCTCGCCCCGGCCTCGGCCTCGCTGACCGGCCGGGTCCTGTTGGGACGCCTGCCGGCCGGGAGTCCCGTGCCGTCCGCGCTGCTCGGGGCCCGCGCCGCCGACGGCCGCGAGGTCACCGTGCCCACGACCCCGGAGCACGCGCTCGGCGGGGACCTGCGCCCGGGCGAGCGGGTGGACGTGCTGGCCAGTTTCCACAAGGGAACGGAGGCGGCCAAGACGGTCGTCGTGGTGCCGGGCGCGGAGGTGGTGGGGCTCGTGCGCCAGCGCGCGCTGCTGGGCGAGGCCCAGGGCGCGACCGTCGGGGTGACCCTGGCCGTGCCCGCCGAGGACGCAACGTTCCTCGTGTTCGCCATCCGCAACGGTGAGATCGATCTGGTGCGGGCCACCGGTAGGGCCCGGGCCCGCACCGAACGGTTCGGGGCCGTCGACCTGCGATGACGACGCTGCACGGCGTCGGCCCGAAGGAGGGCGGGGACGGGTCCCGTCGCACCGGCGACACAGGCCGGCCGGTGACGGTGGTCACCTGTGCCGGGGGAGCGCCGTGGGAGGTCCCCTTCATCGACGGCTTTGCCCGTCGGGGTCTGGGCGTGCACGTCGTGCGGCGCTGCGTCGAGGCCGGTGAGCTCCTGGGGGTGGCGATGGCCGACCGGCCCGACGCCGCCGTCGTCGCCGCCGAGCTCCCGTGGCTGGACCGTGAGCTCGTCGAGGTGCTCGCAGAACACGGCGTGGCGGTGGTGGCGGTCGAAGGCGCCGAAGGAGCCCCCCGCGCCTTGGAGGCGATCGGCGTGGCCCGCCGGGTGCGGGCAACCGACCCACCGGAGGAGGTGGCCCGGGCCCTGCTCGGGCTCGACCCCGACCTTCCGACCCCCGCCCCGGCTCCCCGGGGCTCGGGGCGGGTGGTGGCCGTCTGGGGTGCGCCCGGCGCGCCCGGACGGACGACGGTCGCCGCGCACCTTGCCGCGCTCGCGGCGTGCTCGGGGATCCGGACCCTGCTCGTGGACGCCGACGTGTGGGCCCCGTCCGTCGCGCAGCTCCTCGGCCTGGCGGAGGACCCCTCCGTGCTGCGCGCGGCGCGGCTTGCCGCGGCGGGCTGGCCCGAGCCGCTCGACGCGTGCCTCCACGACGCCGACCGCGACCTCGTCGTGCTGACCGGGCTGCCCCGCCCCGAGCTCTGGATCGAGCTGCGGGCCCGGTCGTGGCTCGAGGTCCTGGCCGCGGCCCGGACCGCGGCTCGTCTCGTGGTCTGCGACCTCGCGGCGCCGGTCGAAGAGGACGAGGAGCTCATCACGGACCGGATCCCGTACCGGCGCAACGCCGTCACCCTCGCCACGTTGCAGGCCGCCGACCAGGTGCTGCAGGTCGTGCGCGGCGATCCGGTCGGGGTGCGCCGCGGGGTGCTGGCGCTCCGGATGCTCCGCGAGGAGGTGCCCGAGGTCGCGGCGCGGGTCGAGGTGGTCGTGAACCATGCCCCGGACGCCGGACGCGACCGTCAAGACCTGTCCCGGATGATCGAGGACCTGGTGGGGCGGCGGCCGGCTGCGCTGCTGCCCCCGGAGCCGGTGCTGGCGAGGGTGGTCTGGGAAGGCCGGCTGCTCACGGCCCGGGGACGCCGGTCCCGCTGGCTGCGTGAGCTCACGGCTCTCCGGGTCGAGGTGGGACCCCGGTGCGGGTAGCGCACCCCGCGCCCGCCGCCGACGCCGGACGTCGGCACCGGGCCCGGGCGATCCTCACCGAGGAGGTGCGGGTCGCCCTGGCCGCCGGTGAGGTGGACCTCACCGACGACGCCGCGCTCGTCGCGCTCATCGACGCCCGCGTCGCCGCGTACCGGGAGCGCTACCTGGCCGGCGGGTTGCCGCCCCTCGACGACGCGGACGTGGAGGCGCTGTACCGGGAGCTCGTCGGGTTCGGTGCCCTCACCCCGTACCTCGACGACCCCGAGGTGGAGGAGATCTGGATCAACGAGCCCGGTCGGGTGTTCGTGGCCCGTGGGGGCGAGCACGTGCTCACCACGGCGGTCCTCGGGGCCGGCGAGGTGGAACGGATCGTGGAGCGCATGCTCGCACGGGCCGGGAGGCGACTCGACCGGGCCCGACCGTTCGTCGACGCCCGCCTGCCCGACGGGTCGCGCCTGCACGTGGTCATCCCCCCGATCACCGACCACTGGGTGGTGAACATCCGCAAGTTCGTCGGGCTGAGAGCCCACACGCTCGCCGAGCTCGTTGCGCTCGGTTCGCTGTCGCCCCCGGCGGCGCGGTTCCTGGACGCCGCCGTCCGGGCCGGGCTCAACGTGGTGGCGGCCGGGGCGGTCGGGTCGGGGAAGACCACCCTCCTCAACTGCCTGGCCGGCGCGATCCCACCCCGCGAGCGCCTCATCACCTGCGAGGAGGTCTTCGAGCTGCGTGTCTCCCGCGCCGACGTGGTCGCCATGCAGTGCCGGCAACCCAACCTCGAAGGCGAAGGCGCGGTGACGTTGCGTGACCTGGTGCGCGAGAGCCTGCGCATGCGCCCCGACCGCATCGTCATCGGTGAGGTCCGGGGCGCCGAGACCCTCGACCTGCTGATGGCGATGAACGCCGGGTGCGGCGCGATGACCAGCGTGCACGCCAGCTCCGCCCGCGACGCCCTGCGCAAGCTCACCACCCTGCCGCTGCTCGCGGCCGAGAACGTGGACCGCCGGTTCGTCGCCGCCACGGTGGCCGCGTGCGTGGACCTCGTGGTGTTCTGCGCCCGGCGCGGCGGCCGCCGGGGCGTCACCGAGATCCTCGGGGTGGGCCGGCAGGTGACCGACGGCGAGGAGCCGACCGCGGGGGCGGTGTACCGCGGGTTCGGGGACGAGCTGCGCTGGACCGGTGAGGTGCCGGTGGACCCCGACCGATTCTCCGACGCCGGGGTGGACCTGGGCGAGGTGCTGCGGTGAGGGCGGCCCTGGCACTCGCCGGCGGATTGGGTGTGTTCCTGTGCTACGAGGCCGTCGTCGGGTCCGACCGGGCCCGACGGCCGCGTCGTCCCCCCGTGCCGGCCCGCCTCGTCCCCGGCGTGCCGGCGCGAGCGCTGATCGGGGTGAGCGCGGGCGCGGGTCTGGCGGCGTCGGTCGTGGCGTTGCTGTTCGTCGGATCCCTCGCCGTCGCCGCCCTCGCCGGCGTCGCCGGCGTCGCCGCCTGGCCGATCGCGCTGCGGAACCGGGCCCGGCGGGACGCCCGCCGACGCCGGGCGTGCTGGCCCGAGGCCGTCGACCTGCTCGCCGGCGCCCTGCGCACCGGAGAGACCCTTCCCGGGGCCCTGGGCGTGGTGGCCGAGCGGGGCCCGGAACCGCTGTGCCCGGCGTTCCGCCGGGTGGTCGCCGACCACCGCCTGCACGGCGATCTCGACGCGGCCTTGGTCCGTCTCGCCGAGGAGCTCGCCGACCCGGTCGCCGACCAGGTCAGCGCCACGCTGCGCATCGCGCACCGGGTCGGCGGCCGGGAGACGATCCGGGTCCTGCGCACGCTCGGCGCGTTCATCCGTGAGGACCTCGCGGTGCGGGCCGAGATCGAGGCCCGGCAGAGCTGGACCCGTGTTGCGGCCCGGGTGGCCGCAGCGGCGCCGTGGCTGGTGTTGCTGCTCGTCACCACTCGTCCCGAAGCGGCGGCCGCGTACGACTCGGGCCCGGGCGTGGTCGTGCTGCTGGTGGGGGCCGCGGCGACGGTGACCGGCTACCGGCTCATGGTGGCCGTCGGACGCCTCCCCGAGCCGCACCGGCTCCGGCCGCCGGTGCTGCGACCGCCGGTGGAGGGGGGCGGGTGAGCGCGACCGATCGGGTACGGGGCGTGCTCGTGGTGGCCACGGGTCTCGTCGGTGTGCTCACGCTGGTCGGCGCGCTCACCGGTCGGCGTCGGCCGCGCCTGGCCGCCCGGGTCCTGCCCTACCTGCGCGACCCACAGGGGTCATCCACCGGGGCCGCCACCGTCGCCGCGACGCTCGTCGCCGAACTCGCAGCCCGTCTCCAGCGGTTGCTCGGTGGCGAGCGGGACCTCGAGCGGGTGCTCGACCGGGCCGGCCGGCCGGGATCGGTCGCCGCGTTCCGGGCGGAGCAGGTGACCTGGGGTCTCGTCGGGCTCGCGTCGGGTGCGCTGGTGGCATCCGTGCTCGCCGCCGGTTCCGGGACCGCCTCGGCGGCCGGGGTGCTGGGCTGCTGTCTCGGCGGTGCCGCCGGCGGACTGGTCGCCCGGCGGTGGCGGCTCGACCGGCAGGTGGCCGCACGGCAGCGGGCCGCCGCCGCCGAGGTTCCCGTGTTCGTCGATCTCGTCTGCATCGCGGTCACGGCGGGGGAGAGCCTGCGGGGCGCGCTCGAGGTCGCCTCGGCGACGACGGGGGGTCCGATCGCCGAGGCCGTGACCGCCGCGATGGCCGACGCCCGGGCCGGGCAGGGGCTGGCCGAGGCCCTCGGCCGGCGCGCCGACCGGCTCGGAGCGGTCTCGTTCCGGCGTTTCGTCGAGGCGGTGGTGGTGGCCCAGGAGCGGGGCGTGCCGCCGGCCGACGCCCTGCGTGCCCTTGCGTTGGACAGCCGGGAGGCGGGCCGGCGGGCCGTGCTGGAAGCCGCCGGACGCAAGGAGGTGACGATGTTGATCCCCGTCGTCGGCCTGATCCTGCCGGTGGCGATCCTGTTCGCGTTCTTCCCCGGCGTCGTCGCCGTGCGGACGCTCGTCCGCTGAGCCGGTCGCGGTGGGCCGGCTGCCGTGCACTGCACGACCGGGGTGCGGCCCCCGGACAGGTGGAGGTGATGCAGATGGAGGTGAGTCACATGGAGGTGAGTCACATGGAGGTGCGACGGACGTCGAGGCGGCGGTCCGTTCAGGCCCCGGATCTCGCGTCACAGCGGGGTTCGATCCCCGAATGGGTGATGCTGCTCGTGATGGGGATCGGCGTGGTGATGGCCCTGTGGGCGATCGTCCAGCCCGATTTGGCCGAGATCGTCTCGAACGCCCTCAACCGCCTGCGCTGAGACGGGCCGGCGACCGGCGCGGCGCGTCGACGGTCGAGTTCCTCGCCGTGGGGCTCCTCGTGGTGCTCTGCCTCCTCGGGCTCGGGCAGTTCGCGGTGTGGGTCTGGGCGCGCAACGTCGCGGTGCACGCCGTGCACGACGGGGCG
>CALEDW010000059.1 GCA_937949585.1 uncultured Acidimicrobiia bacterium | reverse complement strand
GGCCGCCTCGGCGGCCACGGCCCGGGCGAAGGTAACCGGCAGCGGCGCGACCGGGGGCGGGGGCCGGTGGCGGGCTGCGGCGTCGACCTCGCGCAGACCCGCCGCGGTGGTGCCCAGGCGCCGGAGCACCTCGTCGCCGTGGAGGGCGTGCCAGGGCGTCGGATCCGGGCGGGGCGGCAGCGGGTGTCGGGTCACGTCGACGGCGCGGCGCACCCCGTTGGCCAGGGCGAGCGCCGCGGCGACGCTCACCGCGTTCGGCGCCCGGGCCAGCGCCGCCGGGCGACCGGCCCCGAGGTTGAGCAGGAGGCTGGCCGCCGCGCCGAGCACGGCCAGCTCGGCGCTCTCCCGGCTCACCGCCCGGGCCTCGCTCACCGCCCGCAGCACCACGATCGCCGGGGCCGGGTCGTCGCCGGCGAGCAGGTGGGCGTCCCAGGGAACGGGCGCACCGGGCCGGTGCAGCCCGATCGAGACGTCGGCGGCGGCTGCGGCCGCGCCGGGCGCCGCGGTGACGAGCAGCACCACCCGGCCGCCGGCCTGGAGGTCCCGCACCACCTCCAGCGTGTCGCCGTCGGTCGTCACGACCGCCCCGGTCAGCCGGGCCTCCCCGGCGCCAGGGGCGTGCACGCCCAGCCCGTGACGCGTCGCGAGCTCCACGAGCGCATCGATGCCCGCCCGGGCCGCCGGGTCGGTGAACACCGACCGGTGCAGGACCAGCGTGTCGACGCGGTCGAGGCGTCGCAGCACCTCCGGCCGCAGGACCAGCACGCCCAACGACGCCAGGTGCCGGGAGAGCTGCGCAGCGAACCCGTCCCGGCCCAGCCGGGCCGCCTTCGGGAGTCCGGCCTGCAGCACCGACGACGCCCGGTCCGGCCTGCGGGTGAGCACGAATGCAGCCCCGGCCGCCACGACCGAGCCGCGGAACGCCACGTGTGCGTAGCGCTCCACGGGCCCGTCGGGGACCGGTACCGGCCGCGGCGGTACCGGCGTCCCCACCACGGGGCCGTCGGGACCGGCGAACAGGTCGGCCTCCCGCTGGTCCCAGACGCCGAGACGGGCGGTCAGTTCGCCGAAGAGCATCACCCGGCGGGCCAGGTCGACGACCGGGGCGACCGGCCCCTGGGTGAGCCCGGACAACATCGCGTTCGCGAAGCCGAGCCCGAGGTCGGCAACGGGGCGCCCGATCCGGTCCTCGACGACACGCCGCAGCGGGTTCTGCCCCTCGGTGACCGACACCGCGGCGGCGACGACCGTCTCGAACGCCGGCGGTCGCAACCGCAGTGCCTGGCCGACCACCCCGAGGACGGTGCCGGCGACGTCCGCGGCGATCCCGACGAGGTCGATCAGCACCGGTTCGGGATCCGCGGGGTGGGCGTCGTCGGTGAAGGGTCGCCCGGCGATCCCCGCCGCGGCTTCCGCCCGGTCGAGGGCGGCGTCGACGTCGGCGATCACCCGCTCCCCCTCCGCCGCCGGGTGGGCGACCACCAGACGGCGGGTGGGGACGTGCACCTCCCACCAGTCGACGCCGTCGGTGTCGGCGAGGGCTCCCACGAGCTCTTTGGCGAGCCGCTCCGCCTCTGCGACGTCGCGCACCCGGACCTCGAGATGGGCCCGCCCTCGCGTCCGCCACACGCGGCGGCGGCGGCCGGTGACCATCCGTGCCAGCGCACGGGGCGACGGCACCGGCGGCAAGTGCGGCAGGTGGGCGATCCCGGGCAGACGCGGCAGGTGCGGCAGGGCGATCCCGCTCAGGCGCGGCAGCGGTGGCAGCGACGGCAAGGATGGCGGCGACGGCAGCGGTGGCGCAGGGACCCGCACCGGCCGGAGGGGCAGGCGCACGGCGAGAATCTACCGACCCGCCGCAGCCGTCACCCGAGGTGGTCCACCGTGGCTTTCCCCACCGTTCACCCCGAACCACCCGAGCCCGGCCCGTCCGGGGCTCGCCGCCGGGAGACCGCCGAGGCCCTCTGCGTCGCCGAGGTGCCCCGGGCCCGGCCCGGCGAGACGGTCGAGGCGGTCCGGGCCCGGATCACGGGTCGGCGCTTCGCCAGCGTCGCCGACGTGGCCGTGCTCGAGCCGAGCGTGCCCGGGCGCACCGAGCGGCTCGTGGGACTCGTGCCGATCGAGACCCTCCTCGCCGCCGACGGCCGCGCCCGGATCACCGAGGTCATGGACGACACCCCGCCGGTGTGCGGCCCCGACACCGACCAGGAGACCGCGGCGGACCTCATGGTCCGCCAACGGGAGGGCAGCGTTGCCGTCGTCGACACCGACGGCCGGTTCCGCGGGCTCATCCCCCCGGTGCGGATGCTGGAGGTACTGGTGGAGGAGCACGAAGAGGACCTGGCCCGCCTCGTCGGGGTCATGCGGGAACGGCGCGGGGCGCGCCGGGCGTCCCTGGAGCCGATCCCCCGCCGGTTCTGGCACCGGCTGCCGTGGCTGCTCGTCGGACTCGTGGGGGTGCTGGCGTCGGCGGGGATCGTCGGGGCCTTCGAGGAGCAGCTCGCCGGAACCGTGCTGCTGGGGGTGTTCCTTCCCGGCGTGGTGTACATGGCCGACGCGGTCGGCACCCAGACCGAGGCGCTGGTGATCCGGGGGTTGTCGGTGGGGGTCCCGATCCGGGCGGTGCTGCGCCTCGAGGTCGTGACCGGAGCGCTGATCGGCGGCATGGTGTCGGTGCTGTTCATCCCCGCGAGCATCGTGATCTGGGGTGACGCGACGGTGTCGCTCGCGGTGGGCCTGGCGCTGCTCGCCGCCTGTTCGACCGCCACCGGCGTGGCCATCGCGCTCCCCGCCCTGCTGGCCCGCGCGGGCCGCGACCCGGCGTTCGGGTCGGGTCCGCTGGCCACGGTGCTGCAGGACCTGCTGTCGATCCTGCTGTACTTCGTGATCGCCACCGCGCTGCTGTGAAGCGAGCCGGGGCTACCGTGAGGTGGTGAACCGGCGCGGCGACCGGCTCGTGGTCACGAACCGCCGGGCCCGGCACGACTACACGATCCTGGAACGCTGGGAAGCCGGGATCGTGCTCGCCGGCGCCGAGGTGAAGTCGCTGCGGGAAGGTCGGGCGAACCTGCAGGACGCCTTCGCCCGGGTGGAGGACGGCGAGGTGTGGCTCTACGGGATGCACATCTCCCCCTACGCGTTCAGCCGCGGCGAGCTCGACCCCCTCCGGCGCCGCAAGCTGCTGCTGCACCAGCGGGAGATCGCCGAGCTGGCCCGCCACACCGCCACCAAGGGGCTCACCATCGTGCCGCTGCGGGTGTACTTCCGGGACGGGCGGGCCAAGGTGGAGCTGGCCCTGGCCCGCGGCAGGCGGGCCTACGACAAGCGCCAGGCCATCGCCGAGCGCGACGCCCGCCGGGAGGCGGAGCGGGCCCTGCGAGGCCGGGCGCGCTGAGCCCGGCGACGGACCCTCTGAGGAATGGATGCCCGGCCCGGGACGTACACTGTGCCGGTCGCCCGATGCGCACCGGGCGGCGGTTGACATGGGGGTGCGTGGCTTCGATTCCGGGAATCGAGGCGGGTGAAGCGAGCCGACGTCGCCGGAACGTCGCAAAAGAGCCGGCAACACCAATAACTGCCGAGGACAACCTCGCACTCGCTGCCTGATCTAGGTCGGTAGCGCGTCCCGACCGGCCCAGCCACCCGGCCGGCACAGGGGCGTCATCGAGGGTGGCTCACCACCGGGACGGGTCCCGCGGCCCGGTGGGACACCTCAGTGGGACTGGGGTCGGTGCAGGCCGCCGGTGAGCGGCACCGACCCGAGACCTGCTCACCGGCTGCGCTCGGAGAAGCCCCGGCAAGGTCCCGGAAGACGCGGGTTCGACTCCCGCCACCTCCACCACCGTCGGCACGCCTTCGGCGTCAGAGCTCGACCGTCGCCGACCGGGCGTCGGGGTCGGCGGCGTGGCGGGCCACCATGATCCGGTGCGGGCCCCGGGCGGCGAGCCAGCGGTGCGCGACCGGGTCGCGGCGGGCCAGGCGCCGGATCGGCACCACCAAGTCGAAGGAGGCCTCGCCGCCCGCCGGTACCTCGACCCGGCTGAACCCGACGAGCCGGTCCGGGGCGTCCGGGCCGGGCAGGCCGGCGTAGACCTGTACGACGTCGGCGCCGTCGCGCGCCCCGGTGTTGGCGACCCGGCACTGCACCACCAGGGCGTCGCCGTCGCGACGTACCTCGGCGCCGGTGAGCGCGAAGGTCGTGTAGGCGAGGCCGAACCCGAACGGGAACGCCGGGGGATGCCCGAGGTGCCGGTGTCGCCACCAGCCGTGCCAGCGGTCGTAGGCGAACGACGTCGCCTCGGTGGAGAACGGCGGCAGCTGCGTCTCGTCGACCGGGACCGTGCACGGCAGGCGCCCCGACGGCTCCACCGCGCCGGTGAGCACGTCGACGAGGCCGGGCCCGGCCCGGCACCCCCCGTACCAGGCCTGCACCACGGCGGGCACCTCGTCGATCCAGTCGGTGGGGATCACCGGGCCGCCGCCGACCAGCACCACCACGGTGCGAGGGTTGGCCCGCGCTGCGGCCCGTACGAGCGCGGCGTGCTCCGGCCGCAACCGCAGCGACCGCCGGTCGCCGCCCCGTCCGAACCCCCCCGGTCCCGGCTCGAGGTACGCCGGGCGCACCACCGGCGGCCGCGCCGCCAGGAAGGCCCGGAACGCCTCGACGAGGGCCGGGTCGTCGGGACCGGGGAGCAGCGTCGAGAGCTCGGAGCCGACCTCACCGATGTACTCCCCCTCGTCGTCGGCGGTGCAGCCGACCACCACCACCGCGACGTCTGCGTCCCGGGCCGCGGCGGCCGCCCGGTCGAGGTCGGTCCCGTCGTCGTGGGTGACGGCCAGACCCGCGTCCGTGAACCCGTCGAGCACGCTCCGGCAGTCCAGGTCCCACACGTCCGAGGAGCCACGGTCGCCGGTGTTCACCACCGCCGCCAGCCCCCCCAGCAGCGCCACCCGCTCGTCGCCGCCCAGCGGCAGGACCGGCCGGGCGCCGACCAGCTCGTTGCGCAGCAGCACCACGGCGCGCGCCGCAACGTGCCGGGCAAGGTCCCGGTGCGCCCGGGCGCCGACGGTCTCGGGGGCGGGCGCCGGCGCCGAGAGCACGTCGTCGAAGCGCAGCAGCGTGGCGACGACCCGGGTCGCGGCCCGTTCCACGTCGGCCCACGACCCCGTACCGGCGGCCAGCGCCTCAAGGAGCCGGGCGGCCCGGACCATCCGGTAGGGCATCTCGACGTCGAGCCCGGCGGCCAGCGAACGGGCCGCGTCGCGGATCCCGAAGATCCAGTCGCTGATCACGAATCCGGTGAAGCCCCACTCGTTCCGCAGCACATCGGTGAGCAGGCCGGGATGTTGGCCGCACCACTCGCCGTTCAGCGCGTTGTAGGCGGACATCACCGCGGCGACACCCTCGTCGACGACGCGACGGAACGCCGGGAGGTACACCTCGTGCAGCGCGACCTCGTCGACCCGCACGTCGACGGTGAACCTGACGTTCTCCATCGAGTTGCACGCGAGGTGCTTCACGCAGGCCATCACGTGGCGCTGCAGTCCCCGGGTGGCCGCCGCGGCCATCTCCCCGACGTGAACGGGGTCCTCCCCGTAGGTCTCCTGGGCGCGACCCCAGGCCGGGTGCCGCAGCAGGTTCACGCACACCGCCCCGGTGAGGGTGGCCCCGGCCGCCGCCAGCTCCCGGCCGATCGCCTCACCCACCTGTTCCTCCAAGTCGGGGTCCCAGGTGGCACCCCGTCCCAGCGCGACCGGGAAGCACGTGGCGTTGCCGACCACGCAGCCCCGGGGACCGTCGGCGAAGGCGAACCCGGGCACCCCGAGCCGCTCGACGCGGGCGGCGGGGAACGGCGCCTCGTGGTAGCCGCCGCGGCCGAGGTGCTCGAGACCGGCCCAGCACGGCTCGTCACCGTCGAGACACCAGAGGCGCTCCTCGGGGGTCATGGCCCGCACCACCGCCCGGGCCGCCTCCTCCGGCGGCGTCCCGGCCCGCACCGCGGCAGCGGCCTCGGCGAAGTTCACCGCCCCGATCCCCCGGCGACCAGCGCCCGGAGGCGGGGCAGCACCGAGCGGCCCACCCGTTCGGCCTCCTGGAGGTGCGGGTAGCCGGAGAGGATGAAGGTGTCGATCCCGAGGGCGGCGTAGCGGGCGAGCTTCGCCGCGACCTGGTCGGGGTCGCCCACCACCGCCGCGCCGCAGCCGGAGCGCGCCGCACCAATGCCGGTCCACAGGTGGTCCTCCACGAACCCGTCGTCGCCGGCGGCGCTGCGCAGCTCGGCCTGGCGGCGGACCCCGGCCGAGGCGTGATCCAGCGACCGGCGGCGGATCGCCTCCCCCACCTGCGGGTCCAGCGCTTCGACGAGGTGGGCGGCGGCGGCCCGGGCCTCGGCCTCGGTGTCCCGCACGATCACGTGCACCCGGTAGCCGAACCGCAGTCGGCGCCCGTGGCGGGCGGCCCGCCCCGACAGGTCGGCGATGAGATCGGCGACCACCGGCTCGACGTCGGGCCACATGAGGTAGACGTCGG
>CALEDW010000058.1 GCA_937949585.1 uncultured Acidimicrobiia bacterium | reverse complement strand
CGCCCCGCCCCCAGCGTCGGCGCCCGGGGTACCGATCGAGGCCCGGGCCGGCGGGACCGAGCCCGCAACGTCACGTGGCCCCGGTCGGGACGTGGCGAGGGGGAGGCGACCCCGTCCGGGGCGCGACGGCGCGCTCACGGCGCCGGCGCACCGAACGGCGCGGTGAGCGGTCCGGTGATCCAGGCCCCGGGCCGACAGCGCGGCGACGAGCGACCCTCGAGCCACCCGGCCACCCGGGCGGCGACGATCGGGCTGGTGACCAACCCGCCGTGGGTGTTGGGGAACGGGCAGGTCCGGGTCACGTCGTACCGGCTCCACGCATCGGCGTACACCAACGGCACGTCGAGCGCCGCGGACACCGCCAGGGCGCGCACCCCGGGCGGACGGGGGCGGGCGAACAGACGCTCCAACGCGTCCCTGGATCCCTGGAGGGCGGCCGGCAAGGGTCGGTCGGGGTCGAAGCTGGTGAACCCGATGGCCCTGCCGACCCGGCTGAGCCCCCGCAGGGCGTCCCCGGCCGCGACGCCGGGTCCCGACCGGCCCGGCGGCGGATAGGGCTGAAGGGTGCGGGCGAACGGTCCGAGCATCACCAGGTGCGACACCCCGGTCAGTCGACCGTCGGCCAGCGCGGCGTGCGCGATCCAGGCCCCCTGGGAGTGGGTGACGACCACGAGCGGGCGGGGAAGGTCACGGGCCTGGGCGACGAGGCGATCCACCAGCTCGGCCAACGGTGCCGTCGTGTCGGCCCCGCGGTAGCGGCGGTGGTCCCGGATCGCACAGACCGGGCCGCCCAGGCGCGCCCCGGGCTTGCGGCCCGCGTACGAGAAGTACCAGACCTGTCGGCAGCGGTACCCGAGCCGACGGGGGTCGAGATGGAAGAGCGCGGCGCTCCCGGTGGCACCGGCCGTCCCGGCGACGAGCAGGACCGAACCGGGCCGGGGCCGGGCCGGCGCGGTCCCGCCTGCGGGGACGCGCAGCCCGGAGGCGACGATGGCGACGAGCAGCACGATCGTCCCCGCCGGTACGAGCCGGCACCGACGCCACCGGCCGGCCGGTGTCCGGGACCGGATGAGCAGCACCGTCGCCGCACCGGTCGCGGCGGCCGAGACGGGCACGACCAGCCACGGTGGTGGCCCCCCGTCCCGGGCCCCGAGCCAGCCCAGACCCACGAGCACGCTGCCGTAGGTCCCGAGCACGGTGAGCGCCGCGCCGGTGTCGGCCGGCACCCGTCGCACGCCGCGGGCGAAGGTCCGCCACCCCGACCCCGCCCCGAGCAGCGTGACCCCCAGCGCCGCCCAGACGAGCTGGGTGTACAGGGCGGCGCGCCCGGCGGTATCCAGCGCTGCGGCCACGAGCGCGGCGGGGAGCGCGGCGGCGTAGAGACCCGCCAGTGCCCGGGCCCCGGCGCGGGACCGGCCGAGCGCCAACCACCACAGCCCGACCCGCAGCGTCGCCACCAGCGCGAGTGCGGGCACGAGCAGCCACCGGTACGGCATGCGGGCGACGAGCAGCCGCAGGTCGGCGTAGAGATCCAGCGGCGGGACGGCGACGAGGTGCACGACCCCCGGCCAGTCGGCAAAGTCCGCGGCGATCGCACCGGCGACCACGAGCACCGACGCAGCTGCGAAGACGACGGCGACCCGCACGGGGCTCGGGTCACCGGCCGCGTCGGAGGGCCGAGCCGGCCCGGGGTCGGGTGCCGACGTCTGCGGTCGCATCCGCCGGGATCGTGCACCGGGGATCGCCGGCCTCCCGACCCGGCGCTCGGCGGGCATTCCGTCGGCAGGCATCCCGGCGCCGGCGGGCCGGATCCCTAGCGTTCGCCGGGGTCACAGGCGCCGACCCGGCCGTCGCCGGCACGGCCGACCTGCACCGCCCGGGCGGTCCGGACGGTACGGGCGGCGGCCGCAACCAGGAGGCCGCCGAACGCCACGGCGGGTACCCAGTCACCGAACCGGACGTACGGGGTGGTCCCGACGGCGACCGGCACCCGGGCGACGTACGCCCCGCGGTGCCCGGTTCCGAGCCAGGCGAGCCTGCGGCCCTGCGGGTCGAACGCGGAAGACACACCGCTGAGCGTCGCGTGCACCACCGACCGGCCCGTCTCGACCGCTCGGACCGCGGCGAGGCTCGCGTGCTGCTCGGGGGCCCAGCTGCCCTGAAAGGTCGACGTCGACGACTGGACGACGATCACCTCGGCACCCAGTCGGGTGAGCCGACGTCCCAGGTCGCTGAACGCGAGTTCGAAGCAGACCAGCGGTCCGATCCGCACCGCCTCGGCGTCGAGGACCTCGAGGGAGCGACCCCGACCACGGTCCTCGTCGGCGGCCCGGGTGAAGCGGCTCACCCATCCGAGCGCGAACCGGAACGGCAGGTACTCGCCGAACGGGACGAGACGCATCTTGTCGTACCGCCCCGCGACGCCACCGGCGGCAACGAGGACGCTCGACTTGAAGATCCCGCCGCCCGGCCGGCGGGCGTCGGTGTTCACGAGGATCTCGGCCCCGACCCGGCGGGCCAGCCGCCGGATGCGACGGGTGAGATCGGGACGGCGGGCCAGGTCGAAGCCGACGCTGCTCTCGCCCCAGACCACGAGGTCGGGTCGTGCGCCCCGCCACCGTCCGGTGATCGCCTCGCTCGCGGCGAACCGGGCGCCGGGGTCGTGGACGACCCCCGGCTGGGCTCCGACCACCACGACCGTCCGCGCCACCGCCGGCTCCGGCGCGACGGTGCGCCACACCGGCCCGGAGGCGGCGGCGACGGTGAGCAGCCCGGCGGCGACCGGAACGGCGGCGCGGCCCGACCGCTCGCTTCCCGTGGCGCCGGCCCGCAGGGGGAGCTGCGCGACGAGGGCGACGATCGCGACGTTCGCGACGACCAGGAGCGCGCCGGGCAGCCACACCCCGCCGAGCGAGGCGAGGACGAGCACCTCGGGGCGGTTCCACTGGCTGGCCCCCAGCAGCGCCCATGGGCCGCCCAGCGCCTCCCAGGACCGCACGAACTCCCCCGCCACCCACACCGCCGGGATCACCAGCCCGGCGGCCAGGATCCGTCGGGCGCCGGGCCGGCCGCCGAGCAGGCCGTGCACCAGTGGGCCGACCGGGATCCACACCGCACCGAGCAGGAGTCCGAGCAGCACGATCGCCGGCCCGGCGTTCGGCACCAGCCAGTGCTGCGCGGCGACGACGAAGCCGGTCCCCGCCGCCCAGGCCCGTCGACCCGCTTCCCGGGCATCGGGTGCGGCGCGCACCACCAGCAGGGCGGGGACCAGTCCCACCCAGGCGAGCCACCACCAGTCCGGCTCGGGGAACGCCAAGGTCGGCAACGCCCCTGCACCCAGGGCCGCGAACCGGCCCCACCAGCGACCGGACCGCCGGCCGTTCGGGATCGGGGGCGTCGCCGGCGTCGACGGCGACCGAGCGGACCGTGCCAGCACCACACCGACACCCGCGAACCCCGCCGCGAGCCCCCAGAGCAGGGCACGATCGCGCTCCGGTCTCCACAGCGGCACCATCGCGAGTCCGGCGGCGACGAACGCGACGTTGTACAGCACGTCGTAGGCGGCGAAGGTCCGGCCGCGCACCACGTCGGGGCTGGCCCGCTGCACGAGCGCGTCGACGAGCACCTTGACGGTCTGGAACCCGAAGGCCGCCACCCCGATCCCGCCGACGAGGGTCCCGAGGCCCGGGTCGAATCCGGCGACCGTCGCCGCCGCGCCGGCGACGAAGAACCCGGCGGGCAGGAGCGCCCGTTCGTCGTGGCGCCGGGCGAGACGGGGCGCGGCGATGCTGCCCAGGAACGCGCCGACCCCGGTGACTGCCAACGCCAGCCCGTACCCGGGAGCCTCGAGCCGGTACCGCCGGTCGGCGACGAGAACCAGGACGATGAACCCGGCGCCGAGCAGGAATCGGTGCGCGGCCACCGCGAGGAGCGGGGTGCGCACGGCACGGGTCCGGGCGACGAACCGCGCCCCGTCGACCACCTCGGCCAGACCGGCACGCACCGCGTGGCCGACCGTGACGGTGGCGGTCCCGCCCCCCAGGTCGGCCAGGAGCGACCAGGCGAACGCCGCGGTGGCGTAGAGACCGGCGGCGACGACGAAGCCGGCCGCGGGGACCCGGGCCACGAACGTGGACCCCACCACCGCTCCCGCGAAGGCGGCGACCATGCCCGCCACCGCGGACATGGCGTTCGCCGGCACCAGCGGACCACCCTCGACCGTGCGCGGCAGCGACGCACCCTTCCCCGCCAGGACGAATCGCGAGGTCGACAGCAACGCGAGGACCGCGACGTAGGCCGGCGCGGCGGCGTCGGCCGCCAGCATCGGCAACCCGCCGAGGACGATCCCGACCCGCACCAACGACGCCACCACCAGCACCCGGCGGCGGTCGTACCGGTCGATGAGCATCCCGGCGACCGGGCCGACCACCGAGAACGGGAGCAGCGTCACGGCCAGCAACCCGGCCAGCGTGCCGGGGCCGGCCCCCCGGCCCGCCCCGAAGAGCACGAGTTGCGCGAAGGAGATCTGCGCGAAGCCGTCGGCGGCCTGCCCGGCCATCTGTGCGGCGAGCAGCGTGCGGAACCGGGCGGCGCCCGGCACCCGGCGGGTGCCGCCCGGGGTCCCCCGGGCGTGCCGACCCGTTGCTTCGAGGTCGTCGACCAGAGGGCGGGTCATCCGCGGTCCGCCGACGGGGCTCCGGGCCCGGAAGCGATGCCGGCATCGTATCGGCGGTGGCGCCGGCCGCCGCTCGCACCGAGCACCGCCGTGAGCGCGCGATCGTGGCCGTCACGGGCGTCTCCCTTGCGGCCCGCGCGATGATCGACCGATGACCGGACGGCCGGGTCGCGCCCGGAACGGCGTCGGGCGCCTCGGCCGCCGGCCGTTGACGGCGTCGGCGGTCGCAATGATCGCCCTGGCCGCGACCCTTCCCCCGGCGGCGGCGTCGCCGGTCGCGGCCGGTGACGTGCGGGTGCTCGCCGCCCCCTCGACGGCAGCGACCTTCACCCGGGCGACGATCGACTTCACCACGCCCGTCGTGCCGAAGAACCCGTTCGATCCCCGGGAGGTGTCCTACCGCCTCGTCGCCGTCGGACCGGGAGGGCGGCGACTGGACGTCCCGGCGTTCTGGTACCAGGGGTACACGCGCTCGCTCGTCGGCGGGGTGGAACGGCTCTCACCGCGGGGTCGTCCGCACTGGCGGGTGCACCTCACCCCGACCGCACCGGGTGAGTGGACCTGGCGCCTCGTCGGGCGCGACGCCCGCGGGCAGGTGCGCAGCGCCGACCACCGGCTGCGAGCCGGGGCGCCCCGTTCCCCGGGGTTCGTGCGACGCTCCCTCCACGACGACCGCCACCTCGTCTTCGACGACGGCACGCCGTTCGTGGTCGTCGGGGAGAACATGGCGTGGCCCGACGCCCGGGGCACGTTCGCCTACGACCGGTGGCTCGCCGAGCTGGCCGCCGCGGGCGGCAACGTCGTTCGGGTGTGGATGCCGAGCTGGGCGTTCGGGATCGAGTGGTCGGACACCGGGCTGGGCGACTACCGGCGCCGGCTCGACCGGGCCTGGCAGCTCGATCAGGTGTTCCGGCGCGCTGAACGGCTGGGGATCCGGATCCAGCTCGTGCTCCTCAACCACGGGGCGTTCTCCACCGTCTTCAATCCGGAGTGGTCCGCCAACCCGTACAACCGGGCGAACGGAGGCCCGCTCGCGCATCCCTCCGAGTTCTTCACCGATCCCCGGGCCCGGTCGTTGTTCGCCCGCCGGCTGCGGTACGTCGTCGCCCGCTGGGGCGCCTACGCGAACCTCGCGGCCTGGGAGCTGTGGAACGAGGTCGACCTCACCGACGGGTTCCACGGTCCCACCGTCGCCACCTGGCACCGGGTGATGGCCGACCGCCTGCGCCACCTCGACGCCTACGACCACCTCGTCACCACCAGCACCGCGGTGTTCGTCGTCGACGACGGCCTCTGGTCGTCGGCCGGGCTCGACCTGGCACAGGTGCACTTCTATGCGACCTTCGGCGGCCGACCGCTGCTGCCCAACCTGTTCGCCACCGTCGCGGACCTCACGGCGTTCCGCCGCCGTCAGGCCCGCCTGCCCACCCTGGTGTCAGAGCTCGGGATCGCGCACAGCCCCGACGAGACGGCCACGCTCGATCCCGGGGGCATCGCGCTGCACGACGGGTTGTGGGCCGGCGTCGTCTCCGACGGGTTCGGCACCGCGATGCCCTGGTGGTGGGATTCGGTCACCCATGCCGACTGGGACCGGTACGGCCCCATGTTCGCCGCGGTCGCCCGGTTCGTGCGCGGGGTGCGATTCGACCGGGAGGGGTTCGTCCTCACCGGCGGGGCGGTGAGCGGGGCACCGGCCGACGTCGCGGCACGGGCCCTGGTGGGCCGGACGACGGTGCTGGCCTGGGTGAAGGACCAGGCGTTCCAGTGGACGTCGCCGGCCGAGCGCGACGTCGTCGCGGCTCGCGTCCGTCTGTCCCTGCCTCCCGGCCGGTGGTGCGGAGCCTGGCACGACACTTGGAGTGGACGCCGGCGCGCCACCGCCGTGGTTGCCGGTGGCGGCGGCACCGACTTCGCGGTCCCGCCGTTCCGACGGGATCTCGCCCTCCGGCTCGACCGCTGCCCGGGCGCAGCGTGACCCTGCGACGGTGGCGACGCACGTGGTGCGGGGCGCCGAAGGTCCACGGCACCGTTACCCGCCGGCCGCCCGTTCCCGCAGCACGTACTTGAGTACCTTGCCCGACGCGTTGAGCGGCAGCGCATCCACCACCTCGACGCGCCGCGGCACCTTGTAGTTCGCCATCCGCGGCCGGCACCAGGCGATGAGCTCGTCGGGGTCGACGGCCCCGCCGGCACGGGACACCACGAACGCAACGCCGACCTCGCCCAGGCGGTGATCGGGGACACCGACCACCGCCACCTGCCCGACGGCCGGATGGGTGGACATGATCTGCTCGATCTCGGCCGGGTAGGCGTTGAACCCCCCGACGATGAACATGTCCTTCTTGCGGTCGGTGATGCGCAGGTACCCACGGTCGTCGAGGACCCCGATGTCCCCGGTGTGCAGCCAGCCGTCGGCGTCGATCACCTCGGCGGTGGCCTCGGGGTTCCCGAAGTATCCGCGCATCACGTTGTAGCCCCGCACCACCACCTCGCCCGGCTCACCGGGCGGCCGGGGCCGGCCGTCGTCGTCGACGACGCGCACCTCCACCCCGTCGATGGCTCGACCGGCGGTGGTGGCGATCGTCTCGGGGTCGTCGTCGTGCCGGCACATGGTGACGATGCCGGTCGCCTCGGTGAGCCCGTAGCCCGTGACCACGGTCTCGAACCCGAGCTCGGCGCGCATG